>DAIEHI010000139.1 GCA_027355725.1 Acidimicrobiaceae bacterium | reverse complement strand
TCGCACGGCACTCACCGGGTCCAGGCTCGCCACGTCGACGTTCTGCTCGGTAACACGAATGTTCTCGTACGAACGTTCGAGCGTCGCGACGTAGAGCTTCTCCTTGGAGCCGAAGTAGTAGTAGATCATTCGCTTCGTCGTGCGTGTCTTGGCCGCGATCTCGTCGATTCGAGCACCCGCAAAACCCCGATTGGCGAACTCTTCAGTTGCGACATTCAAGATCTCAAACTTCGTACGCTCGGGATCGCGTTGTCGCTGGCCAGACTCGGCACTATTGGCTACCCCACTGGTCATGCTTCCCTCTTTGCTCGCTCAATTAAACGTAAAGTACACGAGCAACCATTCTGCTCTCAATCCTGACCCCGTGTGCGAATATCAACGAAATCGCCGCCCGAATCTCGACGCATGCCAATTACTCCGAGCGATCTAGGGCAAATTATGGGCCACAGTGGTCCGCATCGACGCGACGATACTTCGTGTTCGTCGTTGATCACCGCCAGTCCTGGCAATAGAGACGGGGTGGTCTCACTCGTTGATCGCACTCAACGCGGCCGACTAAGTCGCAGGTCATCAGGTAAACTAACAAAGGACAAAGGGTTGTCCGCTCCAGCAAGAGATGGACGGGATCATGACTACTACCGTGTCGCCACGGGTTGTCTACGTCGTGAAGCGACTCGAGTTGGCGGTGCGCTCGCGACTCGATCAAATCTGCAGAGAGTGCGGTATCACGATCGCTCAATACACTGCCTTGAGCGTGTTACGGGTTCGACCTGGCATGTCATCAGCACAACTCGCCGTTCGCTCATTCATCACGCCCCAGTCAGCACATCAGACAATTGTCGAACTGCAGAAACTGGGGTACATCGAACGTACGCCCGACCCCGCAAACAAGAGGATCCTTCGTAATCATCTCACCGAGCAGGGACTGGTGCTGCTCCAGTCGTGTGATGGCGCCGTCGATCGACTCGAAGAGACTATGTTCAGCGGCTTCGAGGCAACTGAACGCTCCCAACTACAAGAGCTACTGAACCACTGCATTCGAAATCTCACCGCAGGGTCCTAGGGTCTAGTCGACGAGCGACTAACTCAACGTTCTCGGTGGGCCCGGGCACGCCACATTTCTACGAACACTCTTCACAAGCGCACCAGCGTGTTCGTGCGCCCTCTTTCACTCACGCAAGTGGTCAGCTGATGATCATGGCGTCGAGGGCGATAACGCCTTCACCCTCTTCCAGGACCACGAGTGGATTGACTTCGATCTCCTTGCAGTTCTCCGTCGCACGAAGCAGGCCCGCGATCAACTCCACCGCCTCCACGAGGGCATCGATGTCGCTCACCACGCCGGTTCGAGCGCCTCGCAACGTCGCACTGCCCCGCAACGATTCGATTGCGACACGAAGCTCGGCGCGATCGGCGTCCGCTGAGATAACCACAGCGTCTTTCAAGATTTCGGTCCAGACTCCCCCGAGGCCGACGAGGACCGTCTCGCCCCACAATGGATCTCGGCGCGCACCGACGATCATCTCCACACCGCCGCGCACCGCTTGCTCGACCAGGACGCCATTGATCGCCGCATCGGGTCGAGACGCGTGGGCTCGCGTGAGGATCTCCTCATACGCGCGCGCCAGTTCTTGCTCATCATTCACCATCACGACGCCGCCGAGATCACTCTTGTGCAGTATCTGCTCAGAAGCGATCTTCAGCATCACGGGATATCCAATGCGCGTGGCGACCTCGAGGGCCGCGGTCACGTCGCGGGTGACCTCACCGCGTGGCACACGTAGTCCAGCGCGCGAGAGCAGTGACTTGGCGTGGCGTTCGTCACGCGAGACGTGAGGATCGAGATTGAGCGCCACAAAGTCACGTGGCGCGCCTCGCTGCGCAGCGTCCCTGCAGGCACGCGCGAACTCCGTCACGTTTCTCGCCGCGCGAAGCGCACGCTCGGGTGATCGAAAGAGCGGCAAGCCGGCGTCAAGGATCTTGAGCCGGTTCTGGGGAGGTAGCGGCGAATCCCCACCCATGATCGTGTAGATAACCGGCTTCGCCGCGCTCGAAAGAACTGGCAGAAGGGCGTTGACTTGTTGAGTCCCCTGGGTCTCTGAACCCGGCATGGCTGACACGACGAGACAGCCAATCTGCACATCGTCGAGCAGCGAGGACGCGACACGACTGTAGAGGCTCGGGTCGTTGAGTCCCATCGCGGTTATGTCCACCGGATTGCTCGCGAGTGCGTAGGAGGGAAGTTCCTTGGTCAACGCCTGCATCGTCGCCTCAGTCAGGTCAGGAAGTTCGACGCCAATGTCATCACTGACGTCGATGGCGTAGGTCTTCGCGGCGCCCGAATCGGTCATGAACGCGACGCCGTTCGCACTGGGTAGAGGGCACTTCACCAACACGCAGGCTGTATCGATGAGTTCATCGAGGGCGTCAATGAACACAACGCCTTCTCGCCCCAGCTTCGCGCGCATCACCGCCTGGTCACCCGCTATCGCGCCGGTGTGTGAGAGCGACGCGGCCTTGCCGCGCTCGCTTCGACCGGTGTGCAGCACGCACAGCGCGACGCCGCGCTCGCGTGCGACGCGCGCGAGGCGCATGAATTCAGCGGGTTTACGTATCTGTTCTACCAACAGCGCCACCGCTCGGAGCCCCTCGTGTTCGAGGACCACGGAGAGATAATCCTCGATGCCGAGCACCGCTTCGTTGCCCGTCGAGATTGTGTAGCTGACCGCAATGTCCTGGGCCATTGCCGCGTAGGTGAGGGCCAAGGACATTGCGCCGCTTTGGGCGACGATGGCGAGACTAGGCCCGTCGAAACGTCGGTTCGGTGACGCATCACCGAACGTCAGTGGGACCGAGTGGGCGAAATTGATGAGCCCGAGACAATTCGGACCAGCGAGCGCGATGTCGTATCTTCTCGCAAGTTCCGCGAGTTCCTCCTGCTCACGAGCGCCGTCATCATCAGCTTCGGCGTAGCCGGAGGAGAAGACGATGACCCCGCCCACTCCTCGGTGGCCAGCGGCC
>DAIEHI010000132.1 GCA_027355725.1 Acidimicrobiaceae bacterium | reverse complement strand
GAAACCTTGCGCTGGGTACTGCTCGCCAACCGGCTTCACCCAGCCTGCAGACGAGCACTCGACCGAGATGTTGGCGGTCGCGGCGGCACTGGCCATCCGCTCCCAGTGCTCGTCGGGGTTCGTCGCGAAGAATCCCGCCACCTTGATCAGGTCGGGGTGCGCGAGCACATCAACCGCCTTAGAGGCCGCAAGCTCTTCGAGCGCGGTTGCGTACGTGGACCAGCACTGATCGACGTTGCGAACGTCCCATTCGTGCATTTGCACGGGGTTGTCGATGTCATCGAATTGCCACGTACCGAGCCAGTGGACCGAACCGATCAGCACGTCAAAAGGGTACTGAGCGAGCAGTGCCGATACCTCGTCCATCTGGCCAGGGTAGTAATCGACCTCAAGGCCGATCTTCACCGGAAGACCCTGGTCCTTCGCAGCCTGGGCCAGGGTGACGTAGTCCTCGAGTGAGTTCCTCGCGTGAAAGTCGAAGTACTCAACCATGGCCGGCGTGGTCGGTTCGTGACCCCACTTCTGCCAGAAGGGACCGACCGTCGACATCACGTCGACGAAGCGGTTGGAGTGCTCGGTGAGCGCGAGTTCATTCACGCCGTTGTCCCTCGCCTCATCGCAGTATTTGGCGATCTGGTCGAGTTCGTACCAGACCGACGATTCTGAATGCGGCCAGAGGTGCAAGTGATAATCAATCACGACAGAGACCCCTACGCGTTGCCGAAGCCGACGACGCGCTCGCTTGCGGACTTGGCGAACTCGACGTAGGCAATTCTGCTCGCGGGTACGCCCACGCGACGACCCTTGCGATCGGTCAGCCAGAGGACCTTCTCACTTTCGAGCGCAGCCTCGACGTCACGCGTGATCTGATCTTGATCGGCGTCGTCGGGAAGCTCCACGTCGAGTTCCTTCATTGACTGCACTATGCCAATACGTATATCCATAACGACTCCTCTGCCACTGTGGCGACTGTCCCATGTTACGGGCCTGAGGCATGATGAATAGCGTGAGTAGCGAGATCGCCTCGGAACGTAACCGCCGCTGGGCCGCGACAATGGAGGGCCACGAGGCGAGTGCCGAGGACGTGGTGGTGGCCCATCGCGACTCGCACGCTTCAATTGACATCACCAACTCCTCCTCGACCACGTCGGGCACGCGCGTCGAGCGTGAGGCCCAACTCAACCAATCCCTCGTCATCGGCGCCACCAGGTCGAGTGGCGCGGGGCACCGGCTTCGTGAAGAGGAGCCCGATGAGTTTCGCACGTGCTTCGAACGTGACCGTGACCGCATCCTTCATTCGTCGTCGTTTCGTCGTTTGGCGGGAAAGACCCAGGTATTCGTCTTTCCCGAGGACCATATGCGCACACGACTGACCCACGCGCTCGAGGTCGCTCAGGTGGCGACCGGCATTGCGCGCGCGGTCGGGCTCAACGTCGCACTCACTGAGGCGATTGCCCTTGGTCACGACTGCGGGCACGGTCCGGGCGGGCACGCGAGCGAAGAGGCTCTCGACCCATTCGTGCAGGGTGGGTTCGATCACGCCACGTGGGGGGCAGACGTCTCGCTCGCGCCGCTCAATCTCTGTGCAGAGACGCTCGACGGGATCAGGAATCACTCGTGGTCGAGGCCCGCCCCCATGACCCCAGAAGGTGAGGTCGTGAGTTGGGCGGACCGGATTGCCTACGTCTGCCACGATTTTGAAGACGCCGTATCGGCGGGCATCGTCAACATGGGCGACCTCGATCCTCTCGTACGCGAACGCTGCGGCGAGCGTCGGGGTCAGCAACTCGGTGCATTCATCAACGCCATGATCCGTACGATCCGCACGACCGGTGTCATCGGCATGGACGCCCGTCACGCCGAAGCACTCGCCGCATTCAGGTCGTTCAACTACCAGTCGATCTACCTGCGTGACGCCTCACGTCAGCAGGCATCGGCGGTCGTCACGATGCTGCGCGCGCTGGTTGAGTACTTCGCCGAACACCCCTCGATGATCCCCGACGTGAAGGAGCGCGGTGAGGTCCTCGAGCCCGCCACGCCCGAGGCGCTTGAAGTGGCGGTTGCGTACGTGGCGGGCATGACCGACCGATTCGCGTGTCGAAGCGCCGTGACACTGCTCGCGTGGCCCGAGGAACAGTTGCCCAACGGCATCGACCGCTGAGGTCACCGACTATTGGAGCGAACGCGCAACACCCCTTGTTCGCCGATCACCCGACCAATCAATTTGTGACCTAAGTCCCCCCATCTTTGGGCTCGGCTCGAATCGCACTTCCTTATACTCCCTAGGGGTATAGGAATTCTGCGTTCGAGGAGGCCTGATGGGTTACAACTGGGACTATCAAGGGATGGGTGGCGACTGGTGGGTGCTGATGATGATTGGCATGGTCATCTTCTGGTCGATTCTGGTGTTCGGCGTCGTGGCCCTCGTACGCCATAACCACTCGGGGCCGACGCCGGTCGCGCGTGCAGATGGCGACGACAAGGCCGTTGGAATCCTGCGCGAACGCCTGGCACGTGGAGAGATCACTCCAGAGGAGTTCACGACGCTTCTCGCAACGCTTCGCGATCGATCGTGACGAGATCGACGGCGAGACTGTCGGTCATCATCGGGGCCATTGGCCTCGTGACGATGCTGACGCTCAGTAGCGTCGGTTTCACCCAGGGACACATGACCGATGCGCGAGTGCAAGCGCGCGCCTTGTGTGCTCCACATCGTCCAGCTGGCACCGTGGTGCACGTGACCCTCTCGGACCAGGGGAGCACGATGATGGTCGGCGGTACCGTGATGATGGTGTCGCTCTATGCATCACCGAGTCTGGTCCACGCGGGTGAGGTCACCTTCGTAGCGACCAACGTCGGTGCGCTGACCCACGAACTCCTCATCGTGCCCGCACCACGCAACGGTGTCGGTTCGCGCGACATCAAGAGCAACGGCACGATCGATGAGTCGTCCAGTCTCGCCGAGGCGTCGAGCGCTTGCGGTGCGGACCGCGGCGCTGGTATCACTCCCGGCACGTCGAGTTGGGTGACGCTGCGTCTCACACCGGGTCACTACGAGTTGCTCTGTGACGAGCCGTGGCACTACGCCAATGGCATGTACCAGGGATTCGGCGTCCAATGAATCAGCACACCACAACCAAGGAGAGCAGTCCAGATATGGCACAACCGGGATACAGCGATGACAAGGCCGCAGTCCTCGCGCGAATGAAGCGCATTGAAGGACAGGTGAGAGGCGTGCACGGCATGATCGAGGACGATCGCTACTGCATTGATGTGCTCCAGCAGATCTCTGCGGTGAATCGCGCGCTCGAGAGCGTGGCTCTTCGACTCTTGGACGAGCACCTTCGACACTGCGTTGTGAACGCCGTGCAGGCGGGCGGCGAAGAGAAGGAGACCAAATTGGCCGAAGCCTCTGAGGCCATAGCGAGGTTGGTGAAGTCATGAGTCTCTATCTTGCGATCACGCCGATTTTCGTTGACATCGCGAGAGGTCTTCGCGAAGGGTTCTTCATGTTCTGGGAGACCCTCTGGGCATTGGTGCTCGGATTCACCCTCTCGGGCGTAGTGCAGGCCTTTATCTCGAAGGACCAGATGCGCGCCAAGTTCGGCAACCATCGCCCCGCGGCGGTCGTGCGTGCTTCTGGCTACGGGATGTTCTCATCGAGTTGCTCCTACGCCGCGTCGGCGATGTCCAAGTCGCTCTTCGCCAAGGGGGCCGACTTCACGTCGTCGATGATCTTCATGTTCGCCTCGACCAATCTCGTCGTTGAACTCGGCGTTGTGATGTTGGTACTGCTTGGTTGGCAGTTCGCGGCCGCCGAATTCGTCGGCGGACCAATCATGATCGCTCTCCTCGCTCTCACCGGCGGCCTCGTCTTCGCTGGCCCAGTCCTGAAGGGTGCCCTCGCTCGAGTTCGAGGCGAGCAATCCGGCGGCCACGACCACCAGGCAATGTCGGGCGTGTCGAGCGAGCGCCAAGACGAGCTCGAAACTCAGCCCCTCTCGACGAAACTGCGATCGGTCGCCGCGTGGTCCGACGCGTCGAATTACGCGGTCGCTGACGCCACGATGCTGCGGCGCGAGTTACTCATTGGCTACGCGGCCGCTGGCCTCATTGCTACCCTCGTCCCCACCTGGCTCTGGAATGACCTGTTCATCCACGGTCACGGGTTCTGGACGGACCTTGAGAATGCCGTGGTCGGCCCCCTCATTGCGATCGTGAGCTGGGTCTGCTCCATTGGCAACGTCCCCTTGGCCGCGGCGCTGTGGTCGGGCGGAATTTCTTTTGGTGGCGTGATCGCGTTCATCTTCGCCGACCTGATCTCGATGCCGCTCATCCTCATCTATCGAAAGCTCTACGGCGGACGTCTCACGCTGCGAATGGTCGGCTTGTTCTACGTCGTCATGGCTATTGCGGGTCTGATCACCCAATGGATCTTCGCTGGCCTCGGCGCCATCCCTTCGCGACGGACCTTTAGTGTCTCGGCAGCGCACTTCGAATGGAACTACACGACGTACTTGAACTTCGTGTTCATCGTCGTGGCGCTCGGGGTGTGGTGGCTCGCGCGCCATCGCGAACGTTTCGGGGGAGGCGTCGGGTACGCCATCGACCCCGTCTGTGCGATGCAGGTGCGCACCAGCGACGCGCCGGCCCACTCCAGCTTCGAAGGACGTGTGTACTACTTCTGTGCTGATCGATGCCGTGAGAAGTTCGATGAGGACCCCGAGCGCTATACGAAAGCCCAGCCGGCATCAATGTCTACGATGCACGACGACCAGAAGAACGGCGAGGCAACGTTCATCGATCCGATCTGTGGCATGAGTGTCGAGCCCGCAACGGCCGCGGCGCATCGCTCCTTTGAGGGACGAGACGTCTGGTTCTGCTGCGTTGGCTGCGCGCAGCGTTTCGATGAAGACCCCGAGCGGTTCCTCGCCCCCGACGCCGTTCCTGAGGGGATGCCGGTGCGTCCGGTCAACATCACCATGGGCAAGAAGCATCAGCCCCACGGGCGAGAATGATGAACGCTAGGGTTTTGTCGCGCGATCGAGGTTGATCCCCGGAGGTGGCCCACCGAGCATCCAGGCAACGCGCTGCTCGGTCGTTCGAACCGCCGCGTGCTCGTGGGTCAAGATCCAAAATGCGTTGGTGCGCACCGCGTGCTCGACTGCGAGGGCGACCTCACTCACTTCAATGCCGTTGTTGACCGCGTTCGCGGCGAAGTCCGCAACCGCCCTCGCGGCAGGGTTCTCGTTGTAGCTCACGAGTTCGTCAGGCATGTTGCGGTGTGACTCGTGAATGCGCGTGCGCACGAATCCCGGGCACAGCGCCGAAACGCCAACGTTCTTGCCACTGAGCGCGAGTTCGTGAAAGAGGCACTCGGAGATCCCCACCACGGCGAACTTGCTCGCGCAGTAGGCGCCCATCCCCGGCACACCACCCAGTCCCGCGAGTGAACCAGTGTTGACCACGTGGCCCTCGTTTTGTGCGAGGAAGATCGGCATGAACGCGTTGATGCCGTTGATGACGCCGTCCACGTTGACGCCCATGACCCAGTCCCAGACTTTCTTCGGCGTGCCGATCGCGGGGCCGGCGGCAACACCCGCGTTATTGAAGATGATGTGCGCGGTGCCGTACTCTGAGATCGCGGCGTCACGCAGGGCGAAGACTTCGGACTCTTTACTCACGTCGCCGACGAGGCCCACCACCTTCGCGCCCTCGGCGCGAAGCGTCTCGACTGCTTCGTGCAGCGGTTCCTTCTCGATGTCGCCCAACACGAGATTGACGCCCGAAGCGGCGAACTGGCGCGCCGTGGCAAAGCCGATGCCGCTGGCCCCACCAGTGATGACCGCGGTCTTGCCTTCTAACTCCACCCGTACCCCCTACGTGATCTAAACCAACCTG
This sequence comes from Acidimicrobiaceae bacterium, assembly GCA_027355725.1. Classification (GTDB taxonomy): domain Bacteria; phylum Actinomycetota; class Acidimicrobiia; order Acidimicrobiales; family RAAP-2; genus RAAP-2. Next base: position 6,055 of record DAIEHI010000132.1, on the reverse strand, counting down.
AGTTCTTGACGATAGACCCGCGCGGGGCCCTGCGCGGCGACGTTCGCCGCCAGCGCCACAAATGCGAGAGCGGCTTCACTTTGCGGGTGCGCCACGACCACCGGCTCGCCGACGTCGCCGCCGCTTCGAAGGGCCATCTCGAGGGGAATCTGGCCGAGCAGGGCAACACCGAGTTCCGCCGCCAACTTCTCTCCTCCACCCGATCCAAAGATCTCGTAGCGCTTGGCGTCATCACCGCTGAACCAACTCATGTTCTCAATGACACCTCGCACCGCCAACTTGAGCTTGCGCGCGGCGTATGCGGAACGCTGGGCCACGCGCTGGGCCGCGGGCTGAGGTGTGGTGACCACGTACATCTCAATACGAGGCAGCACCTCGGACAACGTGAGAGCCACGTCGCCGGTGCCTGGGGGCATGTCGATCAGGAGAAAATCGGGCTCGTCCCACCAGGCCTCGGTGACCAGTTGCTCGATGGCCTTGTGCAACATCGGTCCTCGCCAGATGACCGGTTGCTCGTCGGGAACGAAGTACCCCATCGAGACGCAGCGAACCCCGTGGGCGAGGGTGGGTATCACCGTGTCGCCGAGCACGATCGGGTCATTCACCGCACCGAGCATCTTGGGCAGTGAGAAACCGTACACGTCGGCGTCGAGCACGCCGACCTGATAGCCCTTTTGAGCGAGTGCAATGGCGAGGTTCACGGTGACCGAAGACTTGCCCACGCCTCCCTTGCCCGACGAGATACCAAGGATCCGGGTCTTTGAGAGTTTGGCCATGAATCGCGGTTGGGCGTCGCCGTGATCGTGATGACCTGGGCCGGGATCACTGGCCATCGCACCTCGAAGGAAGTTCCTCAGTTCGAGGCGCTGCTCGTCGTTCATTGTCCGAACAACCACCTTCGCCCCAGGGGCGAGGGTGAGGATTTCGGTCTCGAGCAGGGCCAGGTTGGGCCATGCGGTGACCGGTAACACGAGTTCCACCTGGACTTGGCCACCCGATTCGCTGACCTCACCGAGGAAACCGAGTTGCTCGATCGTGCGCACCAACTGGGGCTCTACGATGCCGGCGAGGTCGCTGCGTAACTGGGGGTCAAGACTCATGAGGATTCCTTTGGTGCGATTCCTCGAGGTTACCGTCGCGGGCGGGTCATTCACTCCTAGACTTCCAACGTGACGATTACCACGGGTGAAAACGGACTGGATCCGGCCCTCTTCACCGCGACGGTGACGAGCCTCGCGCACTCCTTTGGCGACAACACGCGTCGCAAGATCTACTTCTATCTGCGCGACAATCCTGGGGCGACCGCGAGCGAACTCAGCCAGCACTGCGAAGTGCACGCGAACGTCGTACGCCATCACCTCGAACGGCTCACCGAAGGTGGCTACGTCACCTACGACAACGTGCGAAAGACCACGGTCGGGCGCCCCGCGAAGGGCTACCGCGTCGTCGATGAGACCGTGGTGATGGACGGATCGCTGCGCCGTGACGCGCTGCTCGTCGCACTCCTAGAGATGGCGCTCGATCGACTCGGGCCAGAGGCTTCTGAAGCCATGGCCCACGACGTTGGGGTGCAGTACGGACGCACCCTCGGCGCCGCGGTCTCACCCACGGACTCGAATCGCACCGTGAAGAACGCCATGTCAGCCATCGCGGGCCTGCTCACCGCGCACGGCTTTGACGCACGCGCCGAGGAGAACGACGCCGGACAGTCCGTGGTCTCGGAGAACTGTCCCTTCGGCAGTGCCGCTACCCATCATCCCGTGCTCTGTGCCGTCGATCGCGGGCTCATCGCAGGCATGCTCGAGGGCCTCGGCGCCCAGAAGTCGTCGATCACGTTGACTTCTCGTGCGCGCGGCGACGACACCTGTCGCGTTACCGCATAGGCCACATCTCGTGTGACATCGACGTCGCATGACGCCCACGCCCCGCTCACCCTCGTCGTACGCGAATGGTCACGCCTCGGCGTCACCGGTTTCGGTGGTCCGCCCGCGCATGTCTCCCTGCTTCGAAAGCTCTGCGTTGAAAAACACGCGTGGATAGACGAAGCGGAGTTCGAGCACGCGCTCGCTGCGACGAACCTCCTACCCGGCCCCGCGTCGACCCAGATGGCGATGTACTGCGCGTGGCGCGTACGCGGCGCGCTCGGAGCGCTGGTCGGCGGAGTGTGCTTCATCACGCCCAGGCTCATCATCATTGGTCTCGCCGCGATCTTCATCAACGACGCTGCACCGGGCTGGATTGCGGGCATCGCGCTCGGAGCGGGTGCCGCCGGAGTCATCATTGTCGTGTGGTGGCACTGAGTCTCAGTCGCGCTAGTTGGACTTGATACCCAGTTTCGTGAGGAACGGCTTGGCGATCGCCAATTGACCCGCCGAGGGCTTGAGTGCGAGGAACTCTTCGAACTGTCGCTTGGCGATTGCTTCATTGCCTGGCGTCGAGTCCGCGACGATCGCGTAGTAGAGCCGTGGCGCGGCGAGACGCGGGGCCAGCACGATGGCTTTTTGCAGGTCGTCGACACCACTTTGCATGACCTTCAAGTTCCTGTCCGAACTACCCGCCGAGAATTCGAGCCAGCCGGCTTGGGTGAGCGCCGAGACGTTCTTCGCGTCAATCGCGAGCACCGACTGATAGGCGCTCAGCGCGGCGACGACGTTACCGTTGGCGACGTCGGCTTCGGCTTCGCTCAGGTACTGCTGGACCTTCTGTTGATTGCTGAGCGCAATCGATCCCGTGATCGAATTACCGGCCTGGCGAGTCGAGAACGTGGACCAGAGAAAGACGCCCAACGCGCCCGCGAGACAAAAGAGTCCGACCACCAAGAGTCGAGCGTGACGCGTGCGTCCAGTGCGCGCAGCGACCTCGGTGGACTCTGGGACCCGCAACTCTTCGAGTTCGAGGGCGGCACGAGCGATTCCCTCGCGCTCGCGCACCTCGATGAGCTCCAGCTCCTCGCTCGAGAGCTCACCCGCCGCATGTTCGCTGCGCGCGTCAGCGAGCGACGCCTCTCGAAGCGCGATCTCGTCACGCAACTGCTGCTCGGGGCGGCTCATCGTCGACGCCTCGCGAGCCTCACGCCGATCACCGCCACGACAATGAGTACTAGCAGTGGACCGATCCACAGCAGTGCGCCGATCCCCGAGGTGGAGGGACTCAGCAGGATCGACGTGCCGTAGACGTCCTCGAGCGAGGTGAGTATCTGGTTGTCCGACTCACCGGCCTTCACCTTCTTTGAGATCTCGTTACGAACCGCGACCGCCGAGGTGGCGTTGCTCTGCGCGACCGAGAGGTCTTCACACGACGGACACTTCACGAGTGATTCGAGGTGGGCAATACGCGACTGTGACGAGGGCGCGCTGGGCATGTTGAGTACAGCAAAGACCGCGAGCACCACGAGCGCGAGTGCCCACAGGCGAAACGAGGCCAGTATCTTCATGCGCGCACCCTCGCGAGGACCTGATCCAGTTGCGCAACGCTCACCGGTCCGATCAAGGTCGCGGCCACCCGGCCATGGGCATTGATCACGAAGGTCGTCGGCGGCGAAGTCACGCCGTAGTTGTTGGCAATCGTGCCACCGGGGTCGATGATCGACGGGTAGAGCGAGCCATAGTGCTTCGCGAACGCGCTCGCCGAAGCGAGGGTGTCGTTAAAGACCACGCCCACCACGTCAACACCGTGGTGGCGCTGTTGCCAGGCGAACGTGGACAGATTGGGCGCCTCGACGACACACGGATTGCACCACGAGGCCCAGAAGTTGAGGACCACCACGTGACCGAGGTCGCTCTTCAGCGAGAAGTTGCCCCCACCGATCTCGTTGGCGCTGATCGCCGGCGCCAGCCTGCCGAGGAGCGGACTCTGCGTGCTCGTCGCGTCACTGACGGGTTGACGCGTCGCGAGAAAGATCGAGAACACCACGATCAGGGCGAGCACGCCGAGCGAGGTCATCTTTATCGTTCGCCTCACGACACCACCTCGTCGTGATGACGGCGACGAAAGAACGACACGAAACTCCCCGCGCCGACAATGAGCCCCCCGACCCACAGCCATGCGAGCAGTGGCTCAACCGTGACCCCGAGAACGACCGAGCCCGCGGGCAGGTTGCTCTGGACCTGGGCGCCCGAGGTCGCACCGTTGCCACCCACCGCGTCGAAGGTCACGTAGACGTCGCGCAGGAGATTCGAGTCAATGGCCGGCGTGCCAACGGTCTGGCCGGTGCGACCGTTGTAGGTCGTGACGGCGGGCAACAAGGTGTGTCCATCCACATCCACCACAAGTTGGGTGGCCGACAACAGGGCGTCCTTCACCGAGCGGAATCCACTAAAGGAGACGAGTTGGCCACTGACGACCGTTCGCTGGCCCGTCGCCAGGGTCACCTCACTGCGCGTGGTGTAAGACGTCGACGCGACGATGCCAATAGCGAGTACGACGACCCCGAGGTGCACGACCATCCCACCGGTACTGGGCGCACGAAGCGCCCCGGTCCACGAGCCGCGTCGCTTCGCGGCCAGCACTGCGCCACGAAGCGTACGAATCGCCGCGCCGGCGGCGAGCGTGGCGAGAAAGGCCGCCACCAGCACCGCCACGTGTCGCACGTTCGTGACAATGAGGATCGCCACGACACCGAGCGACGTCCAGGCGCTCACGCGAAGTCGGTTCCACAACACCCGCCGGTCCACGGTGCGCCAGCTCACGAGTGGCGCAATCGCCATCAACGCGAGCAGCACGATGCTGAGTGGTGCCGCGATGGTGGCAAAATACGGGGTGCCGACCGTGACTTGGGTGCCGTTCACCGCCTCGTAGAGCAACGGAAACACGGTCCCGAGCAGGACGACGATCGCGAAACCGACGAACATGATGTTGTTCACGACAAAGAGTCCTTCGCGCGAGAGCGGGTGATCGACGCCCACCGGCGAGCGAAGGGCGTCGCCACGCCAACTGAGCAGCACCGCTCCGAGCGCGACCGTGAAGAAGAACAGACCAATGAGCAGTGGTCCGAGCGTGCTCGAAGAGAACGAGTGCACACTCTGTAGTACCCCCGAGCGCGTGAAGAACGTGCCGAGCACGGTGAGAGCGAAGGTGGCGATGGCGAGTGAGAGGTTCCAGACGCGAAAGAGCCCCCGACGGTCTTGGACAATGACCGAGTGGATGTACGCGGTCGCCGTCAACCACGGCAACAACGCTGCGTTCTCTACCGGGTCCCAACCCCAGAACCCACCCCACCCGAGAACCTGGTAGCTCCACCAGGCACCGAGAATGATGCCGACCGACAACGAGCCCCACGCGAGTACCGTCCAGCGACGCTGCTCGAGGGGCCAACGGTCCTGGACCCGACCCGTGATGAGCATGGCGATCGCGAACGCGAAGGGCACGCTGAAACCAACGAATCCGGCGTAGAGCAGGGGCGGGTGCACCGCGACCAAGGGGTTGTCCTGGAGGAGCGCATTGGGGCCCGCGCCCTGGAGGACGTGGGCGGGGTTGTGCAGGAATGGATCAGCGGGTCCCATCATCAAGAACGTGAAGAACGCGCCAATGGCGAAGAGCACGACGCTCGCCCATCCGACCACCTCGTCACTCGCACTACGCCGGTAGAAGTAGATGACGCCGAGCGTCAGCCCCGCGAGTAACAGCGCCCAGAGTAGCAACGAACCCTCGAGCGCGGACCACATGCCGGTGATCGAGTAGAGCAGCGGCGTGAAGGTCGCGTTGTTCTCGGCCACGTAGGCGAGTGAGAAATTGTGGGTGATGAGCGCGTACTGCATCACCGCGACCGCCCCCACGATGCCCGCGAGCGCGAGAACGGCGAAGAAGAGGCTTCTCGAGCGGCGCTTCGCTCGTAGCGCGAGCACCTGGTCTACGACTCCGCCCGCAGCGCCGATGAACGCTACGTAGAGAGCAATGCGCCCGAGCCAGGTCAAAGTCATCGAGAAGAACCGTTGGGAGCCTTCACCCGCGACGGGTGGGCCGCGATGTAGGACGCCGAATGCTTCACCATGATCTGGGTGCCGTCGAACTTGAGCGACGTCGCTGAGATGAAATGACCCACGACCACGACCGGGAT
>DAIEHI010000055.1 GCA_027355725.1 Acidimicrobiaceae bacterium | reverse complement strand
ACCGCCGCGCCGCCACCGCCGGCGGCTACAAACACGCCGTCACCGCTGGGTGCCCTGCGCTTCCCGGTGGCCCTCGCGTCGCCGCTCGCGATGGTGCCGCGGCGCCTCGACGGGGCGCGGCTCTGCGCGCCGGACCTCGTGGCGCTCGTCGGCTGGACCCCGGGCCTCGCGCTCGAAGTGGACAACGGCCGAGCGCACCGGCTGCGTTTGCGCGCGCGGGCCGAGCACGTCAGGCCGGTCGTTGGCACCAAGCGCGGCCATATCGACAACACGGGTCGCCTGGTGCTGACGGCGGACCTGCGCACCCATCTCGGTCTCGGCGAGGGTGACCCGGTGATCGTGTGGGCCGAGCGTGACGCCCACGGGGCGCCGAGCGGCATCGTCGCGATCGCCAACGCCGCGCTCTGCGCGCGCGAGTACGCCGGCGCGCCAGTGCGACTTCGGACGGTGGTCTGAGATGGCGGGCATCGACCGCGCGACGGCCCTCGCGACCGCGCGCACCACGCTCACCGCCCTGGGACTGACGGCGCAGGACCTGCTCGGTGAACCCAATGAGAGCGTCGTGCGCTTCGGGGCGTTCGTGATGACGAGTGTCGTGCCGGCACTCTCCAAGGGCCAGGCCAACGCGTGGCAGACCTACGTCACGATCGCGTGCGAGGGGGTTGCCGGGCCTCTGAGCCTGTTTCTGTCCGACGTGTCTCAGCGTGTTTCGGGCTGACTCGAAGTGGCGCTCGTGCGCGTGCGTCGTGCGAGGATCGTGTGGCTGCCGTCTCACGGACCTGGGGGACGGTCCAGTGCAAGCGAAAAGCTGCCTCGAGCACTGCCCGGCGCTCGCCAACGTCGAGTTCGCCGCGATCGCGCTGAGCCAGCTCGAGCAACTCAGTCACTGGGCGGAGTTGCGTGCGCGAAAGCGCACGGCGGTGCGCAACCGCACCCGGGCGGACGAGGGTCGTCCCCAATTCGCCTACCAGGGTCACTCGGCCGTCGAGCACCTGCGGGCCTTCCTCAGTTTCGCTTACAAGTTGGCGAGCGGCGACCGCACGACGGGCGTCTCCGAGAACATCGCCATCAAGATGAGCCGCTTTCCCCGCCCGGACGTGCAGAAGCGCAGTTACAGCGCCGAGCGGTTGGAAGAAGTGTGGCGGGCTCTGTTCACGTCGGGCAGCGACGACGTCGAGCTCGATGTGCGCTCTCGGACGGCTACTTTCTTGGGTGCTTCCGGGTAGTCAGTGGGTTTGGGGGTAGAGGGCCAATCCACCAAGGTGGAAGTGGATGGCGGTCTTGAAGTGTTCGCGGTTGCGGTATCCGCGAGCGGAAACTCGGATTGAACCGCCCCGTGGCGAGGAAAGGACCGAAAGACAGTAAGGCGACACCTGATTTTGCACCTTGTGGTCACGACTACGGCTTGTTCGAGTTGCCCAACAGAAGCTCAAATGCCTCGTGCGCGGGTGCTGGACGATACCAGAAGTAACCCTGGCCCCGATCTCCTCCTAAGTCGATCATCAGGTCGCGTTGCTCGATGGTCTCAATCCCTTCTGAAATCGTCGACAAATTCAATGCCCTGGCGAAGTCGATGATCGACTTCAACATCGACCTTCCCTTCAAGTTCCCCGATTCCACAACGAAACTGCGATCGATCTTCAAACTGTCGAAGGGAAACACACGTAGGTAGGAGAGCGATGAGTACCCGGTTCCAAAATCGTCGATCGACCACCGCACTCCCAGGGCGTTCACGGCGCGCAACGTCGCGATGGTCTCGTTCGCGTTCGCCAACGCGCTCTCGGTGATCTCAAGTACCACGGTGTGTGGATCGACACCGGACTCGCTAATCATCGCTGCCGTAGCGGCGACGAAGTCTGAAACGCTCAACTCGTAGACCGACACGTTGAGGTGCATCTCCAGCGTGGGTCGACCGGTTGCTTCTTGCCACTCGACCAGTTGCCGGCACGCTCGGAGTCGGATTTGTTGGCCAAGCTCCGCAATCAATCCGTTTTCCTCCGCCAATCCGATGAACTGATCGGGCGCCACCACGCCACGCGTGTCGTGGGGCCAGCGGGCTAACGCCTCGAAGCCGACGATTTCGCCAGTGGCCAGTTCCACGATCGGCTGAAAATATGGAACGAACTGCTGGTTGTCCAGCGCACTTCGAAGCTCTTCGACAAGCGTGACGTCATTGACCAGCTGGCGGTGAAGGGACTCGTCAAAGAACGCGATCGGGTAGCTGCCAATCTGTCTCTCTCTTTGGCTGAGAAATGCAGCTTGACTCATCACCACTCCCACGTCCTCCCCGGTGCAGACGGCGACTCCTGCGGTGATCGATACGTTCAGCGCCCGACCGTCCACTTCCACGGGCTCAGTCACAGTGTCCAACACCTCATTGACGAATCGCTCGGCGTCCGCCCGAGATGATGCTGAGAAGGTGAGCGCGAAGGCCCTCGGTCCGGAGCGCGCAATGAAGACGCCATGTTGCACGAATGAGGTCAGTTGATCGGCGACGGAACGAAGGAGCGTCTCCGCGGTTGATCCACCAAACAACGAGAGCAACTGGTCAAATCGATCGATTCGCAGATTCGCGAGGTAGGTCAGGGAACTGGGTACTTCGTTCCCGTGGCGTGTCGCCTGCAAGAGCGTCATCAAGTGTCCGACGAGCACCTCGCGGTTGGGCAACTGAGTAAGTGAGTCGGTTCGCAGCTTTGCTTCAAGCATCAATTCCGGCGTGCGGTCGTGTATCACGGTCGATACTCCTCGCACCACCCCCGCCGCATCGATGATCGGAACTGAGGAGAGGGATCCTACGAAAGTGCTTCCGTCTTGTCGCTGGCCGATGATTCTGTCGGCGGTGACGGACCGGCCCGCGTAGACGGCGCTTTGGAAGTCGGGCACCCAATCTCGATGCGATGGCGCCACGAGCACGCTGACGTCGCGACCGATGATGTCGGCACCGTTGTAACCAAACATCTCCTCGGCGGACCGATTCCACGAGGAGATCAGTCCGCCGTATGAGGTGACCATGGCGTCGGTCGCGTGGGCGAACCCAGCTCGAAGTTCCCGCTCAACGGCTCGAAGTTCTTCGACTTCAGTCAGGTCCATCGCTACGGCCGCCACCGCGTAGGGAGTACCCGACGCCTTGCGTAGGAGAAAATAGGTGGCCAGCATTGGTGTACGAACGCCGTCATTATTCAGTATCTGCTCCGTCGTGAACTCGCCGTCGGCAATCGCTCGACGTTCATTCGATTCGAAGACGGTGGCAATTTCGGACGTGAACGATTCGGCAGCGGTGCGACCGATCAAGTCGTCGGCCTTCTTACCAAGGGTCTGGGCGACGAGGCGATTCACTCGGAGGAATCTCAACTCGAGGTCCTTCACGTAGATGAAGAGAGGAGCATGCTCCATCAGGTTCGCCGAGAACGTCTCTTCTCGTTCGAGAGCAGCTTGCGTGAGCAGCCGATCGGTGATGTCACGGATGTTGATGATCGTCGAATCGATGGTCTTCAGCGATGAGTAGTCACACACGTTGACCTCAACAATGGTCAGGTCATCGTCGCCCAGAGACATGGTTTCCGTGAACAACTCACCGGAGTCTCGTCGCGCCGTCTCGACGAGTTCGCCAAGTCGTGGCACGCTCAACGTGCGTGTGAATTCCTGGAATGGCACATTGTGAATCTCGTCCACGTCAACGCCGAGGATCTGTGGACAAGCGCCGCTCGCGAACGTGATCACTCCCGAAGCGTCGACGAGGAGTATCGCGTCGCCGCCGTGTTCGAGTAGCGCACGTATCTTTCTCTCGCTGTCTTCGGTCAACTTACGACGCTCCACTTCGCGGCGGTACGACACGAGACCTATCCCGCTGGTAACAAGCACGACCACGAGAAGGAATAGCACGTGGGTCCAGAGCGACAGCAGTTTGAAGTGAGCGTCGTCGTGCAGAGCTTGTCGGACAGCGGCTCGGCTCTGCTTGGCGAGCGCGAGGGCCACGCTACGTGAGGCGTCGTTCTCGGCTGATCGGTCCAGGCGCACCGCCTGGGCGTAATGACCCGAAGAGAGAAAGTTCTTGATGCGAGATTCGAGAGCGAAGTAGGTGTCAAGTCTGACCGACTTCGGATGGCTTGTTTCCCAGACAGCGTTATCGGCGCGGGCTTGCCTGAGGTTGGCCGAGAAGAAACCAATCGAATGGGGAGAGTCCGACGAAATCGCGTCGCTCTCGCTCGCTGCCATGGTAGTGACCGACAACGCGAGATTCGTTGCTGCTTGGGCGCGCTGATACGACCGAGAGATTTGATCTGACAACGTGCTCGTCGCTTTCCATGACGCGCCGAAGATCCCCCCTATGACCAGAGCAGCGAGAATCCAAGGAACGAACCGCTCCTTATACCTTCGTTCGACCACAGGATCCTCCAGATTCTTGATCGAAGGCGCACTTCCTAGTGAAGAGCCCCAATTTGACGTGTGTATCGGGAACTCCCGAGTGTGTACGAATCGTACATTGGGTGCTATTGAGTCGTCGGCGTGGGTTCAGAGTTGACACTTCTGCTGTCGTGCGTTAGTTGTATGCGGCCTTCTCCTTGTTCCACGACGCTGATGGCCCCTGGGACGAGCAACCAGCTCTGCTCCGCCGCGCTGAAACTTCTCTCAGACTCTGTGAGCGGACCCTTGGACGACGAAAGGCGAACCTTTCGCGGCGGACTAAAACGTCACCTCGGATGCCGGCGCCGCTATCGGGATCGTCACGATGATGAGGGAAGGATGCCGCGGTGGTTGGAGATGAGATTGAACGTGTCCGACCGCACGTCGGGCAATCTCCCGTCCCCTCGTACCAGGGGACAGTAGTCGTCGATCGCACTGGGAGCGGACCGCACTCGCCGTCAGCCGGCACTACCTCTCCGATCTGCTGTGGACCTGTCTGCGAAGTTGATATATGCGAACCGAACCCAGCGCGAGCGTCATGAGTGCGCCTAGGACCACCGCGCCAAGTAGCGCCACCGAGAGGGGAAGCGTGCCAGAGAACGTGAAGAGGCTCACTGTTACGTCTTTCGGATTTTGAAACACAAAGACCAAGATGATGACCAAGACGACGAGTGCGGGAAGTAATCGTATCCAGGCCCTCGACGTTCGCGTTGACAAGATCTCTTTCGACGCAACAACTGGATCAACTTGAGGTTCGACTGGAACATCGTCCTGGTCTCGTTTGGCTAATGGTGCATCATCTTCTCGGTCTGGCTGGTTATCCATGAAAGCCACCAATCTGCTCCACCATCGAAGCGGAACGAACGACACGGAGGCCGTCGACTCTTCGGGCTGAACGCTCCGTGCCGCTGTTGACCATGAAGCATAGGAGAACGTGAGAATTCCGCCCACATCTAATCTTGGGCCGATCACCCTATGAGCGCTCACCTTCCCCTAAGTTCCTGAGAGTCTCCCGCGAGTTCACAACACGCGTTCGTGGCTAACACCGAATTGCAGGATCACTCCCAGCGCCAGTCATGCGCCGCCACTACGTTGTGATGAACGGCTCCCTCGGAATGGGCCCGGCGACCAAGGACGACAATGCGTAGATGGCGAGTTGGCCAATGAATGAGCCCGGGGATGGACGCGAGGTCGTTCGCTACGTGTCAAATCCGGCCTGGTGGACCCCGGTACTGCTCGTCCTCCTCTTACTACCATCGCAGATCCGATCTGGCGGTATTGCGTCGTTCCTACTGGACCTGGCGATCGGGGCGGTTCTGCTCACGGTTCTCTACGTCTTCACGCACCCGACGCTAACGTTCTCGGCGAACGAGATTGCTCAACGTCGAGGACTTTTTCGTGTCACCGTCGATTTGAATCACCTCCAATCAGTGCGTGCCAACACCGTGAACCGCCGCACGAAGGTGTTGGATCCGAATACGGGGGATAGACGCTCGGTCATTCGCTGGAAGGTCAAGTCCCCTGACGATTGGGGAGGAAGGCCGCCAGTTCAGGGCTTCTACCTGCGAGACGCGAACGACGGTCACCTCGCACTGGGTGTCGTGCGCACGGGTGTGGATCGCTGGGGCGCCTTTCTCCTCCACGCGATCAAGGAACAGCCCGAGGTTGAGTTGGGTCCGCGCGTCATTGATGCGCTCGAAGCATTCACCCGGTAACGCGCCGAAACGCGATGGTGATGCCGGCACTGGGATCGCGTCGCTGCTGATCCACACTGACGAGCGAACCGATGCTCAAGGCTGGAGCGTAGCGGACACTGGTGAAACAGAGATGATGAACGTCATGCGTGACATCGACCCCATCATGACTCAATCGCCCACAGCGTTGAGCCTGTGATGCGCGAATGATCGTCACAACCGCTCGAACGGTCGCGCCCGACGTTGTCGAGGGCGACGCGTGACACGCACCGGGTTGATGCCTTGACGAAGATCACACCATCGGACGTAGGGTATCGACGTGGTGGAGTCGACTCGCACGCAATACCTATGGGACCAAGTGATTCGATCCCGGCGTGCGTCGTGACTACGAGCACCGACCTGCAGCGTTTCCTCGACGCGCAAGCCGATACATATGATGAGGCCCTCGCAGAACTGCACAGGGGTCACAAGGTGGGTCACTGGATCTGGTGGATTCTGCCGCAATTGCGGGGCTTGGGGGCGAGCGCGAACTCCGACTTCTACGGCATCGCCGATCTTGTAGAGGCGAAGACGTATCTGGCGGATCCGCTCCTCGGGTCGCGCCTGCGCGCGGCCGTAACGGCCATTGTCGAGCACGCCTCACGTGGAGCTGACGCCGTGCTCGGACCCGACGCGATCAAATTGCGCTCGTGTTTGACCCTCTTCCATCTGGCCGCGCCGCAGGAGGCGCTCTTCACGTCCGCCCTCGACTCGCTCTTCGCGGGCGAGCAGGACAATCGCACACGCCAACTTCTGCTGCACCGCGCCCGATGATTGGTGTTTCACCGTGTGAAGGAGACGTCAGGGTGACTCGGAATGAATTGGTCGTGCGACAAGCCCGATGATTGACCGGCGCCCGGACGCTCGTGGTGCTACTTACGGGCCCGTTTTCGGTGTTTCGCCACGCGCCTGGTCTTGACTCTTGCGTGGCTGGGACAGCTAACCCGACGGGCGTCGGGTTTATGGAGTCGCCGGTCAGCCTCGCTCGATGTCGTCTCCATCGTCGGTGAACGTCAGATCGCCGAGGATTTCGCGCAACTGGCGGCCCATCTCGCGTGCATTGCCCGACAGATTCCCGACGACGACCCCACCGGCCTCCGTGTCATCGCCGGGTTGGAACAACTCGACTCGTAAGCCCCGTCCACTCTTCGTTGCCCCGATCACCCACGGCAGACCTATCCGACCCGAGTCGCGCGTGGCCATGATCTGGCCGCGCCGATCGAGACCGAAACTCCACCCTGGCGTGCGCGCGGCACTCATGATTCGTTCGAACTCGCTACTGCGGGATAACCCTGACGCATTGGCCATGGCGACACCCTACGACCCGTGTGTCACGCCGATAGTCATGCCCGCTCAAAGGACACGTCGCGACGTGCCGACCGCCGCCCGCGCGGTCGGCAACCTGTGCGCGACCCACGTGGTGATCAATGGCCGACTCAGTTCACGACGTGGTCAGGTGCCGGCCGAACCACTCAAGGGTCCGCCGCCACGCATCGGTCGCTGATGACTCGTGGTACGAGTCGCGCGCGTCGCAGTGGAATCCGTGGCCCGCGTCGGGGTATCGCACGATCTCGGTGGGCATGGACGCCTTGGCCGTCGCCTCACGAAGGAGTTCCACGTGCTCAACGGGGATGCTCTGATCGAGGTCACCGTAGAGCCCGAGCCAGGGCGCACGCAGACGGGGCGCGAGGTCCTGCAAAGACGGCATACCGAATCGTCCCTCGACGACGCCTCCGCCGTAGAAGCTCACCGCCGCACCGATCGGTTGGCGCGCGGCGAGAAACGCGACACTACCCCCCCATGCAGAACCCCACCACGCCGACACGCGGTAACTCGAAACCCGCCGCCGCCAGGTAGTCGAAGGTGGCGCCGAGGTCGGCTGTCAAGCCGGCCTCACTGAGCGCCTGCATGTGGGGCATGACGTTCTGGAAGTTCCCATAGTCGAGCACTGGGTCGCCGGTGCGGTGAAACAGGTGAGGCGCAACGGCTCGGTAGCCCGCGGCCGCGAATCGTCTCGTCACATCTTCAATGTGGCCGTTCACTCCGAACGCCTCTTGGACCACGACGACCGCCCCGAGCGCAGCCCCGTCGGGCTCGGCGTCATAGATGCCCATCTCGTCGTCCGCTGTACGCACGTGCACCGTCTTCGCCATCGATCCTCCCTCGTCGCGATTGCTGGCACTT
>DAIEHI010000037.1 GCA_027355725.1 Acidimicrobiaceae bacterium | reverse complement strand
CCACGCTCTGCCCACGGAAGGCGAGCAAGAGTAGCGAGTAACTGGTAGAAACGAGGAAGCGAGGGCGTTCCTCGTGACGAGCAGAGCGGAGCGATCCCAGTGATTCCAAGGCCTATCGGCGCTTGGGTTCTTGGTGGGCCGCCCGGGTCTCGATCCCGGCACCTTGGGATTAGCCCGGTAGCTCATTCGGAACTTAGCGTCTCTCACCAGGTGAGACGGCGCGATGACGGCTAGATCCACCACCTCGCGCCCACGATTTGCCCGCGCCGATACGGCGGCGATTGCGCGCGACGAGCCGACGCGGACCGGTCTGCGGGCCGAGCCGGAGGGCTCGGCGGAAGGAGACCTCCGCGATGGCCCGAGAGCTGTTGACGATCCCCCAGGTGTGCGACGAGTTGCAGGTGGCGCGCAGCAGCCTCGATCTGTGGCGCCGCCTGGGCACGGCGCCGCGCTTCATCCGCCTGCCCAACAACTCCCTACGCTGCGATCGCGCCGACCTCGAGCGCTGGCTCGAGAGCCGGGAGGCGCAGCGATGACCCGCTTCGAGTACCCCCGAGAGGTCCGCGTCTTCTCCGTCACGAAGCGCGAGGGACGCACCAAGGCCTGGCGTGTGCGCTGGCGCGTGGACGGGCGCGAGGGTGAGGAGAGCTTCCTGCACAAGACCGTCGCCGTGCGCTTCAAAGAGGACCTCGCACGCGCACATCGCGACGGCGAGGAGTTCGACCGCGTGTCGCGCCTGCCGCGCTCACTGGCCAAGAACGCGACGCCGCGTCTCGACGAGTGGGTGCACCTCTACGCGGCTCGGCACTTTCCCAAGCTCGCGGCCAAGTCGCGCGAGGCCCTCGGCGACGATCTCGTCGTCCTGCTCGAACGCTGCGTCGAGGACGCGCCCCCGTGGAGCCGTGCCCAGCGAGCCAACGCGCGCGCCTGGCTCTCGGGCAAGGCGCTACTTGACCCGGACCTAGCCGACTTCCTCACGCGCCGCGCGCCGCGCCTCGAGAAGATAGACCGCCCGAGTCTCGTGCGCCTGCGCGAGCGCCTGAGTCAGCGTGTCGACGGCCGCGGCACCCTCGCGGGCTCGACGCTCACCAAGTGCTGGGGCAACGTCAAGCAAGTCCTCGACGCCGCCGCCGACGAAGGGGTGATCCGCCCGCTGGACTGGCCCCAGGCTCGGCGGGGCGCCACCCGCAAGAGCGAGTTCGGCCCGGACCCTCAACCTGTTGGTCGTGCGCCGTCGGTCGAGGACCTCTGCCGCATCGTGGCGGCATGCTCGACCCACAAGGTCAAGGCCTCGGCTCGCTACCGGACGATGACGGCCGTCGCAGGATACGCCGGTCTTCGCCCCGGTGAGGTGTTTGCGTTGCGCGCTGAGGACCTCGTGCTGCCGCGCGACGACTTCTCGTTCGGCGTCATCCGCGTGCGCGAAGCTGACGGGCGCGCCTCCGAGGTCTGGATGAGGCCGGAGGACCCCGACTTCACCCTGCCCAAGACGCGCGGCTCAGTCCGCGACGTGCCCATCCCGGCGGTCCTGGTCACCGAGCTGCGCCGCTACCTTGTTCTCACGGGCATCGTGCGCGGGCGCCTCTTCGTGACGACGACTTCGACGTCAGCCAAGCACTGGCCCGATTCCCTGCGTGCGGCGTGCGAGCGCGCCGACCTCGGGCCCCTCGCTCCCTACGATCTGCGCCGGATGTACGCGTCGCACCTGTCGGCCGCGGGAGTACCCTTGGCCGAGATCGCCCGGCGGATGGGCAACTCGGTGAAGACGCTCCTCGACCACTACATCCTGCCGATCGCCGGCCAGGGCGAAGAGAACGAGGAACGTCTCAGGCGTCTGTACGGGTAGAGGCGACTCTGCCAACTCACTTGTCACACAGGCGGGTAGGATTTAGTACGAACAGGTGTTCGTAGATATCGGGCATCCGCAATGCGGACTAGGGACTAGGTAGCGTGAGTGCAGTGGAGTGGGTCGGTGGCGATGAGGGTCTCGACGGTGTCGATGGTCGGGCGCGGCACGCTCGACTTCTAGCCGTTGCCGAAGTTCTGTCTCCCCATCTGAACGGGCCTACTTCCCACCGGCTCGCGCGAGCGTTGGAAGGGCTCCAGTCAAGCGCGGATTCCCTCTCTTCCGGTGATGAGGAGGACAGGGTCTGGCTCGTCAGGGGCCTGGATCGGTTGAACGCATCGCGGATCTCCCACTGGCTCGGCGAAATCGACCGTCTCGGCGCGGTCGGCGTGAGTGTGGTGGATCTCCTTGACGATGCGTATCCCGTAAGTCTTCGAATGGTGCATAATCGACCTCCCTTCCTGATGGTTCGCGGGACTCTAACTTCTGGGGATGTCCGTGCGATGGCGGTGGTCGGGACGAGACGGCCCTCGAAGGAAGGAATGGACGTAGCTCGACAGATTTCCCAGGAACTCGCCAAACGGCGAATCACCGTGGTGTCGGGTCTCGCGATGGGGATCGACACTGCTGCCCACGAGGGCGCACTCGCAGGGAATGGTCGGACGATTGCGGTCTTTGGCACCGGTATCGACGTCGTGTACCCCGCTGAGAATCGTGCCCTCGCGTCGCGTGTGGCGTCGTCAGGTGCGTGTGTGTCGCAGTTCTGGCCCGCGATGAGTGGCGCACCATGGACCTTCCCGGTGCGGAATCTCGTTACCTCGGGACTCTCGATTGGTACGGTCGTCGTAGAGGCGAGTGAGACGTCTGGTGCGCGTCTTCAAGCAGTAGCGGCGCTGGCGCACGGCAAGCGGGTCCTGCTCCTGAGACGACTGGTCCAGACGCAGCCGTGGGCAATCGAGATCGCCAATCGTTCCGGTGTGACAGTGGTGGACTCGGTGGACGAGGTAGTTGAGTCAGTCGAGCACGAGTTGCAGTTCGACTCTGCTCAGCGGACCTAGGCGGCCCGCGCCGGTGGTCGACGCTTATGAGGCCGTAGACCGACTCCGCGGCGGGCTCATTCCCGTCCCGGCGACTCCGCAGTTGGGCGTTTGTGACTTCTGTCGTAACGGCGCGGGGGAGGGCTACACGCGGTGCTACCAGTGCAACAAATCTCGTCAACTCGAACCACCCAACGTTCTACCCATCACGATGGAGGTCCTAGGATCGCTGATCCACGATCACCTCAGGAACTACAAGGACAGTAAAAACGAGTTGGTGCGCCAGTGGATGGGCTCTCGTCTCGCCGCCCTACTGGCTCTATTCCTGGATCGTCACCGGAGCTGTGTGGGAGATTGGGACCTCGTAACGTGCGTTCCGTCGGTGAAGCGAGTCGCGCTCGAGCCGATTGTCAGAAGTGTCCCTGAGCTCGCTCGCGGCTATCGGCAGGTTCTCCGGGAGCGACCTGGCCGCCCTTCGCATCAGCCGAGTGTCGAACACTTCGCAGTCACTTACCCTGTGTCGGGCAAGAGGGTGCTCCTCTTAGACGACACGTTCACGACGGGGGCGGCACTGTTTAGTTCAACGGCCGCGATTCGTCAGGAGGGCGGCTTGGTAATTGGACCTGTCGTCATCGGTCGGTACGTCGATCCCAGATGGCCTCCCAGCGAGGCTCTCCTTCAGTGGCTGTGTAATGAGACCTGGCAGGATGACCGATGTGCGCGGTGCCATGGCGCGAGACCCGAAGGCCGGTTGATCTAACTCTGCTGGGTATCCAAACTGTCGCCCTACAAAGAGAACGAGAACCGGATTCGCCGCTCGTTCGGGTGAGGTATGTGCGAATCAATTGTTCTAGGCGACGGCTCTTGAGAAGTTGACCACTCCAAAACTCATCGGCGAGCTTTTGAACAGCATTATCCCCACGTTGTTGTTCTTGTAGCGCACAGATCCTTCTTCGTACGCTGAACTACAGCAACGTAATTACACAGGCGAAGTTCTCCGGGTGGCGTTGCGCTGCAGGACACAACCAAGTAGGAAGAGGAAAGGGGAGACGATGAAAGTAGCGCCCTATCACACGGCGACACCCGAAAAGGAGGATCCAGGGCATCGAGACGTGTACCACGACTTGAGTGACTGTCCCGACGGTCTTCGCATCAAGGTCGCCAATCGAAGCGCCGGAATGGCGGGTCGCCCCAAGTGCGACTACTGCAAGGCACACTGAGCCATGAGGCGTCACAACTGGCTGTAAAGATCCGTGAAGTATCGTCCAAGAGAAAGTAGATGAACCATGGCTGACAGGCGTGCTGGACCCAAGCAAGGCCCCTATGTTGGAAAAGAGCCTCGTTCACGCAACGATGATGGAACGTGGCGCAAGAAGCGTTCCGACGCCGGCAAGCGTCGGGGTAAGCGATGAAGGTGATTCGACTACGGCAATGTGATCGCGAGTTCAGTGGGGCCATTGCGACGCCGAGTGGCGCTGGAACTCACGTCAGTTGATTGAGATCGCGGGCGATCGTTCTCACGTACTCCTGAGTTACTCAAGACGTGGTCGCGGAAATTTAGGCGTTGCTCGGCGCGGAGAACACCAAGACGTGGTATAGGTCATTTCGAAGAATATGAATCGCCCTGGGTTGGTTGGAGGCTCCAGACTTTGGAAACAAGGATGGAGTCATGGGAACAACGAAGCAGCGAGAATTACCGAAGGGTCGGCGCTATAGCGCCGAGGAGAAGGCGCAGGCCGTCCGCCTCGTGCGGACGTTGCGCGACGAACTCGGCACGCGTCACGGGACCGTCCAGCGGGTCGCCAATCAGCTCGGCTACGGCCTCGAGAGCGTGCGAGCCTGGGTGCGTCAGGCCGACGTCGACGATGGTCTGGTCGGCGGCACGACGACCGCGGAGAAGCGTCGGATCGCCGAGCTCGAGCAGGAGGTGCGTGAGCTGCGTCGGGCCAACTCGATACTCAAGAGCGCATCGGCTTTCTTCGCGGCCGCTTCGACCGCCCACGCAAGTGATGGTCGCCTACATCGACCAGCACAGGGAGGAGTTCGGGGTCGAGCCCATCTGCGAAACACTGCAGGTGGCCCCCAGCACCTACTACGCCGCGAAGTCCCGCGAGCCCTCGGCGCGCGCCACGCGACGCGGCCCTCCTGGTGATCCTCACGGCGCTGCACGTCGCCAACTTCTCCGTCTACGGCACCCGCAAGATGTGGAAGGCGATGGTGCGCGCTGGCCACGAGGTGGGTCGCGACCAGGTGGCCCGGTTGATGCAAGTCGCGGGCCTGCAAGGAGTTCGGCGAACCAAGCGGTTGCGCACGACGCGCCGAGATGACACCGCACCGCGCTCGGCGGACCTCGTCGAACGGAACTTCACGGCCACAGGACCCAACCAGCTCTGGGTCATGGACCTGACCTACGTGCCGACTTGGCAGGGCGTCGCCTACGTCTGCTTCATCACCGACGCCTTCAGTCGGATGATCGTCGGCTGGCGGGTGGCCGCCCACATGCGCACCGAGATGGTCCTCGACGCTCTGGAGATGGCCCGCTGGCAGCGCGGCACGAACCTCCAGGGGCTGGTGGTTCACTCAGACGCCGGCAGTCAA
>DAIEHI010000031.1 GCA_027355725.1 Acidimicrobiaceae bacterium | reverse complement strand
CGCACCACTGTAATTGCAGCACGCCTTCAACTTGATGCTGCAGACTGGCTTGCAGATCACCTTTTCGTCAAAATTCTTAAGCGCTCCTACTCCCTGGCTCTTGGCTAGTCGAAAGGCCAAGTTAGTAATCGATGACGCACTCGCAATGCTGCTAACGACCTTGAGGGCGTTCGCATCACTACTCCCCTGGGAACCGAGTGCGGGGAGCGCGTACGCGGCGAGCAGGACAACGAGGCCGATGCCGCTGGACGCGGCTAGCACCTGGAAGCCGGTGACTATCAACTTCCACGCCTGCCCGCACACGTCTTCACACGACGCCACGGAAGAACCGACTAACTCCATTGTTATCGGTCCACCGATGTCCGTTGAAGCCGAGCTGCGCGAAGTCGACGGCGTTGGTGCAACAGACCCCGCGACCAATTTTCCGGCTGGATTCACGGTGACCACCGAGGCTATTAAGCCTTCGCCATCGAGTAAGAGCACTGCCGCACTCTCGGTGGTTGTGAGCTGATAGAGGAGAAGGGCGCTGGGATTCTTGGCGGACGTACCCTTGAACGTTGTGATGAGCGCCAGGTAGGCCTGTGTACCGTTCTTCGTAAGACCCGAAGCGGTCGGTTCGCCATTCTGAGTAAAGCCGTTGGCGTGCAGATACTTTACGAGCGTGACGTAATCGGCGAACTGGTAGGCGAAACTGGAGCAGAGCTTCGCGTTCGAGCAGGGCTCGTGGCACGGGTGACATTGGAGACTTCCAGGCGTTGCGGTATTCCAGTCACAGTCGATACACGTTCCACACGAGGGGCACCTCGCCGTCACTTCTTTACTTGCGGCCACCGGACCGCTGTCAAGTGTCGACGCTGCCAGGGTAAGCATGGTGCCGACGCCGGCCGCGGTGAAGACTTGGCGTCGCGACATGGCTGAGCGGAGGTCATCGGCACCCGTTCGTACGGCGGTTAGCGTACGAGCCCTGGCACGCGCCGCGGGCTGTAGCCACGATGGCAGATGCCGTGACACCAACGAGGGTGCGGCCGAGTGGCGAAGGAGGACCTCGATCGCCATCGGTCCGGTGACGACCGCGGGCGCGACGGAACCGCCCGACGACATGAGGACTGCGGATGGTGTTCCTTCGATGTGATATCGGGCGGCGAGCACCACATCGCGATCGATGACCACGTGGTCGGCGGGAATGCCGTCGAAGAAGTCACTGACCTCGTCAGTGGGTTGATTGGACACGACCACGAACACCGCAAGAGCCAATCTGTGCCACCAATGACGAACGATGGGCATGACGGTCTGACACGGGCCGCAGCCAGGATCAACGAAGATGAGAATCGAATCGGCCTCAGACGCGTGTAGGGCCTGTAGTGATATGGCACCACCATCGAGCGTGGCGAAGCGGTCGATGTCATCGGCCAGATCCAGCGGGTTCAACTCTGGTCGGATCGTCGTGGATGCGTCCACGGGAGAGTGGGCCATCGTCGGTAACCTGCGCAGAACGAACGCGAGCATCGCTAGCACGACGACAACGGCGACCAGAAGACTTCCGTTGAGATATACCCCGTGGGCCAGAGTAGGTACAAGCCTCTCGTGACGGCCAACCGCGATCCACGCCGCGCCCATAGCCAGCGCACCATTTCGGACGAGTGAGCGTCGAGAGATGTCTGACGAGTGGAGCCGACCGAAACACTGACAGTTACCCTGGTGGCCGCGCCGTAAACTTCGCTGAATTAGCCATGAGAATACGACGAGAGATGCGAAAGCCAGTGCGCCAGCGGCGCGTGAAGTTCCGTCGAGCAATATCCCGATGGCGATGAGTATGTCGAACAGTGGCAGTAGCGTGACAGCGGGAGCCAGGCGCGAATCGAGTTCGTAGGTGTCAAGCAGCCGAGGAGTGCCATCGGTGCTCAGCCACTTGCCGACCGCCGCGACGGCGAACACTGTGGCCAAGATGAGCCGTACCAGTGCTGACAACTCGCTCATGCGCATCCCTTAGCGAATTTGCTTCAACCGCGCCATTATCTCACATTGTCGAAATTCGACGCGGGCCCTCTTGAGCAATTATTCACATGCACGAGGACCATCGTCATCGAATTGAGAGAGAACTGAGCGCGCTGCTACTTTCTTGAACTGAGTCAGCCCCGGTTCAGTACTCGGTCAACTGGGCCACTGTTTGAGTGGTCCTAAAGTCACCGCGATGACGCAGGCTGTCGAGCGCGACTGCTCGTCGTCGAAACTCCGCGGGATTTGACGCTGGCATGGATTGGGCCCTTCACTTGGCCTAATTTCAACGAGCGGACAGGTAACAAAACCCAGCGCAGATCAATGGCTGTGGGAAACACAGGCCGAGTCACTCGAGCACGCGTGCTTCGACCACGTCCAGCATCTGATTGGGTGAGACCGCGGGGCGGGGCGAGTGCTCGGCGTGCGCCTCGAGGCCCTCCTCTTCGTATTTGGCCAGCCAGCGGTAGACCGTCTGGCGGGTCACGTTGAACTTGACCGCAATCTCGGTGACGGAGAATCCGTCCCTCATCACCATGGTCACGGCGTCATAGCGTTGTTCCATCTTGCTGACGTCCTTACAGCGTGTGTTCTAGTTGGCGAGTGCGTCAGGAACCACGACCGACACCATCAAGTCGTGGCCTACTCAAGTGACCTGACCGATGCCCAGTGGAAAGTATTGGAACCCCTGCTGCTGGTTCCCTCCAAACGAGGACCAAAGCACGGCAACGACCTGCGCCACGTCGTCAACGCGATGCTCTACATCTCACACACCGGGTGCCAGTGGCGCTTCCTGCCCGAGCAGTTCGGGCCCTGGACGAGGGTCTGGTCCCAGTTTCGTCGGTGGTCGAGGAACGGAACGTGGACTCGGGTTCTTGTCGCAGTGCACGCCTCGTCGCGCACAACGCATGGCCGAAAGGACCCGCGGCCCTCAATGGTCGTCATCGATACGCACCTCGCACGAGGGGCATCGAACGTTGGTGTCACCTTCCACAACCAGGGTGGCCCCTACGGCCGGACCAACGGCGCCAAGCGCATCGTCTGCGTGGACGTCACGGGTCTGCCTCTCTGCGTGAGAGTTGTCCCCGCCTCGACGTCCGAGGCGGGCGCCGTCGAACAGATACTCGACGACCTCGCCCGAACTGGAGCGGACGAGCGACTGGAGCTCGTACTCGTGGACCGCGGCACGGCGCAGTCCGCCGCCACGCGACTGTCGGCAAAGTTCAACTGCGAGGTCCGCCGAGTTGGATGGGACGAACCTCCGCGCAACGAGAACGGTGCCAAGGTCTTTCGACCCATTCGTCACGCTTGGCGAGTCGAAGTCGCCCACGGCCATCTCGTGCGGCGGCGCCACCTGGCGCGCTGTTTCGAGAACACCGTGACTTCGGCCACCGGATGGTTGCACGTCGCTGCAATCACCGAGGTCCTTCGAGAGCTGTGTTGAGCCAGTGACGACTCAGGCACGACCAGAGAGCAAGACTCCGTCGTCAGGACGGCGGCCACGACATTGACATTCGTCGCATCTCAGTCTCGAATCCTTCGGCCTCGAAGAAACGGTGTGCATCGAGATTGAACTCCCAGGTCGTCAGCAGAATCCGATGGGCCGAAACTTGACCCGCCAGTTCACGAACGGCGTTGAGCAGCTCGTGACCGACGCCACGGCGTTGCTGTGACGGCGCCACGCCAATCTGATCGACAATGAGAATGGTCTGCGCTTTGCCCAGCGGTGAATCTGGCCTCACCTGGACCTCGGCCACGGCGAAGCCCAACGCGATGTCGTCCTGCTCGGCGATGAAGGCGGTGACTGCTGGGCCATTCAGTCGACTGCGATACATCTCTACGGCGGCAATCCCATCAGCGGGCTTGAACCAGTCGGGTCGCTCCTCGTGATGCAACCGCTGAATGCTTGTGCCGAGACTCGCGATCACCGGTGCATCGTCGACGCTGGCCCTTCGAACGTTCATGATCTCGCCTCCATCCCAGAAAGGTTCGCGTCATGAGTTGACGCCAACGTCCATTGGTCAGACCCTTGGCGCCATCGATCTAGA
>DAIEHI010000010.1 GCA_027355725.1 Acidimicrobiaceae bacterium | reverse complement strand
CAGCGACCGTACTCTTTGTCGCGCCACTCTCGGCAACAATTGCATCTACCAACTCGGCCTTGTTCACCGGTCGACTCCTTACTCTTCGTTGAATCGGACTGGGGGTTCCCAGTAACCGCAGCCATCTTTATCGCAAAAGTGCTGAAATATTGGGATTTCTCATAATAAATCACCTAAGAAGATGTGAATATCCCTTCAAAATCCCTGTTGAGGGCTTTATTCTAAGAATCGGGTGCTCGTGAATTCGCCCGAGGTCCACCTACGATGGGTTGATGGACTACTTAAATCGTCAAAAATTGGCCGAATTATCCCAGAATGAGCGCTCACACTACGAACAGGCACACCCGGCCTCAAAGGCGCTGCACGCGGGAGCAAACCACCTTTTGGCGCGCGTGCCGATGACGTGGATGAACAAGTGGGCGGGCGGGTTCCCCTTGGGCTTCAGCGAAGCGCATGGGGCACTCGTGACCGACCTTGACGGCCATGAATTGATCGACTTCGCCCTCGGCGACACGGGCGCCATGGCTGGACACTCACCAACGGCGCTCTTTGAGGCAATGAGCGAGCGAATCGGCACCAAGGGGGGTGTGACGACGATGCTGCCAAATGAGGACGCAGAATGGGTCGCAAAGGAACTCACCAGACGCTTTGGACTCGCGCAGTGGTCGTTCACGCTCTCAGCCACCGATGCGAACCGCTGGTTGTTGCGACTCGTACGCATGGTCACCCAGCGACCGAAGATCCTCGTCTTTTCGTATTCATATCACGGTTCAGTTGATGAAACGTTCGTGGTGGTGGACGAGCAAGGTCGTCCCTCCTCGCGACCAGGCAACGTGGCTCCGGCCGTCGATCCAACGACCACGACTCGAGTTGTTGAGTTCAATGATCTCGCCGCACTCGAGCGTGAGCTGAGCTACGGCGACGTAGCGGCAGTACTCACCGAGCCGGCCCTCACCAACATCGGTATCGTGTTGCCCGAACCGGGCTTCCTCGAGGGCGTTCGAGCCCTGTGCGACGCGACGGGCACCTTGTTGATCCTCGACGAGACCCACACATTCTCGGCCGGACCCGGCGGGGCCACCCAGCGCTGGAACCTTCGCCCCGACGCGCTCACGATTGGCAAATCACTCGGTGGCGGGGTTCCCTGCGGTGCCTACGGACTCAGTCAAGAGTTGGCCGACCGGGTGCTCGCCGCGGTTGCGAGCGGAGCGGACCTCGCAGACATCGTCGACGTCGGGGGAGTCGGCGGCACCTTGGCGGGCAATGCTCTGAGTCTCGCTGCGATGCGCGCAGTCCTCGGCAATGTCCTCACCGATGAGGCCTTTGGACCAATGGAGGATCTGGCCAGGACCTTCGCCGCCGACGTGCAGGCGAGTATCGACGCTTTTGAACTACCCTGGTCGATCACGCAACTCGGCGCGCGCTGCGAGTACCGCTTTGCATCACCGGCGCCTCGAAATGGTGGCCAGTCGCTCAAGAGTGCTGACGTGGAGCTCGAGGACTACCTGCATCTCTACTGCGTGAACCGCGGGATCTTGTTGACGCCGTTTCACAACATGGCACTCATGTGCCCCGCTACCACCGCCGAGCAGGTCGCTCGACACGGGGTTGTATTCAACGAAGCGCTTCGCGCACTGTTCGGGTGAGCAAAAGGGTGGCCGTAGGATAAGGGGGTGTCCACCTTCGTTGATTCCGCCCAGCTCCACGCAAAAGGGGGCGACGGTGGCGCGGGATGCGTGAGTTTCCGTCGTGAAGCCCATGTCGCCAAGGGTGGTCCCGACGGTGGCGATGGTGGCAAGGGTGGCGACGTCTGGCTGGTGGCTGACCATAATCAGGCGTCGTTACTCGGTTTTCGAGATCACCCGTTTCGTCGCGCGAGCGACGGCCAACACGGCACCTCGAAGCGCCAGCACGGCTCGCGCGGCAAAGACGTCACCGTCATGGTGCCCGTGGGCACCATGGTTCACGACCAAGATGGCGTGCTGCTCGTCGACCTCGCTGGCCCCGGCGATCGTTGGCTCGCCGCCGAAGGCGGTCTCGGGGGACAGGGGAACGCCCGCTTCCTCTCGAACAAGCGTCGCGCCCCGGCCTTTGCCGAGCAGGGCGAAGTGGGCCAGGAGAGCTGGTACAACCTCGAGTTGAAATTGCAGGCGGACGTGGCGCTGATTGGTTTTCCCAACGTCGGCAAGTCCACGCTCATCGCGCGCGTTTCTGCCGCTCGCCCCAAAATCGCCGATTATCCCTTTACGACGCTCGTGCCGAACCTCGGCGTCGTGCGCGTAGGTGCGCGCTCTGGTCGCCCCCAAGACGCGACCGAGTTCGTCATGGCTGATATCCCCGGACTCATCGAGGGGGCGGCCGAGGGGCGAGGGCTCGGTCACGACTTCTTGCGCCACGTTGAACGGGCCAGGGTGTTGTGCGTGTTGGTCGACTTGTCAGAGTTCGCACCGATGTCGCCGAAGGACCAAATTCAGATCCTGCTGCATGAATTGGGTACGTATCAGGCGGATCTGCTCGATCGGCCCCGCGTCGTCGTCGGCTCCAAGGGTGACGTCGCGGCGAACGAGCTCGAGGGTGTCGCGACGATTTCCTCGGTGACGGGCGAAGGCGTCGACGCGCTCGTGGCTCAACTGGCCCAGCTCGTCGTGCAGGCTCGCCAGCAAGAGGAAGCCGAGCTTGATCACGCGGTCGTGATTCACAAACCGCTGCCCGACGAGATTCACGTGGTTCGTGAAGGCGAGGGTGCCTGGAGCATTGAAGGTCGGCCCGCCCTTCGAGCGGTTCGCTTCCAGGACCTCACCAATGACGAAGCGCTCGGCGAGATCGTGCGCCGCCTTCGAGCGTTGGGTGTTGACCGACTGCTCACGAGAGCGGGTGTACGTGACGGCGACGTGGTGAGCATCGGACCACTTTCGTTTGAGTGGTGGCGAGATGAAGTCGGCGCTGGCCTTGACCGAGGCGATCACCACCGCGCGACCCGACGCGAGCGACTTGCTCGACACGGACGCCTCGACCTGGGTGGTGACGATGACGACTCGTAGCGTCGTTGTGAAGGTTGGTACGACATCGGTGACCGACGCTACGGGTGGCGTTGATTATGAGGTGCTCGTGAACATCGCCGACGACGTCGTGCACCTGCTCGATGAGGGATGGAACGTCGTGGTGGTGACCTCGGGCGCGATCACGGCTGGGTGGGCCGAGGTGGGCGAGGGACGACCTCGGCCGAGTGACGCCGTAACCCTTCAGGCCGTGTCCGCCGTTGGTCAGCCCTTGTTGATGCACGCGTGGCGAAATGCGTTTGGCGAACTTGGCACCGCCGTTGGTCAAGTGCTGCTCGCGCCGCTCGATTTCTCACATCGTGGTCAGTATCTGCACGCACGCGGCACCATGGAGTCCTTGCAGGCCCTTGGGGTCGTGGCAATCGTCAATGAAAATGACGCCGTGGCGGACGAGGAGATCCGATTCGGCGACAATGACCGACTCGCAGCGCTCGTTGCCAATTTGGTCGGGGCGTCGCATCTGGTATTACTCACCGACACCGAGGGTCTGCTCACCGCCGATCCGCGATTGGACCCCTCAGCCACACTCATCGAAGAGGTCACCGCGATCGACGCGGACCTTGTTGGCATCGCGGGCGCCAGTCATTCGAGCGTGGGCAGCGGCGGTATGGCGTCGAAACTCGCGGCAGCGCGAATGGCCACCTGGTCGGGGATCACCACCGTGATCGCACCGGCTCGCGCGAGTAAGCCGCTTCGTAAGGCCCTGAGCGAGAAGACCGGATTCGGCACAACCTTTCACCCCCGCAGTGAACGACTCTCGGCACGAAAAGCGTGGATTGCGTTCGCGGTCTCCAGTCGTGGATCGCTCAGTATCAATGCTGGCGCCCTCGAAGCGCTCGAGCACCATGGTCGCAGCTTGTTGCGCGTGGGCGTCGAATCGCGCGAGGGAGACTTTGTGGAAGGTGACGCCGTTGAGATCAAGTCCCTCGATGGCCAGGTCGTGGCGAAGGGCCTCGCCCGGGTTGGTTCTGAGGGTTTTAACGAGGGCGAGGACGTGGTGGTGCATCGAGACGACCTCGTGTTGTTTCGACGGGTCTAACGGCTCCGTTACGCTAAAGAGATGACAACGAGCGAATTATCCGCGCAGGGGGAACTCGTGCGCCTTGCGGCTCGCTCGCTCGCCCAAGCGAGCAATGAACAGCGCTGTGCGGTGCTTCGACGGGTGGCCGATCGTCTCGACGCAACCGCGCCGGACCTACTCTCGCTCAACGCTGAAGAAGTCGCCGCCTACGAAGAGTCGGGACCGGGTCGAGATCGTCTGACTCTTAGCGATGCTCGCATCGCTGCAATGTCACAGGCACTGCGCGAGATTGCCGCTGCGCCCGATCCATTGTTCGAAGTCATGGATCAAGACGTTCGACCGAACGGGCTTCGCGTCGAGCGGGTGCGCGTGCCGCTCGGCGTGATCGGGGTTGTCTATGAGAACCGGCCCAACGTCACGAGCGACGTGGCGGGACTGTGCATCCGTAGCGGGAACGCGGCCTACCTGCGCGGATCCTCCTCGGCGATTCGCACCAACACATACATTGTCGACCTGTGGCGCGAGGCACTCAGGGTCGAAGGTCTCCCCGAGGACGCGGTGGCGCTCGTTCGCGATTCCTCCTACGAGACCGCTACGGCGTTCATGCAGATGACCTCGGTGCTTGATTGTCTGATCCCTCGCGGTGGGCCCAGTCTGATCGCCGCCATGCGCGAGCACGCGCGCGTCCCGTACGTCCTTGATGGTGACGGCAACTGTCACGTCTACGTTGATGAGTTCGCCGATCTCACCAAGGCGCTCGCCATTGTGAAGAACGCAAAGACTTCGCGGCCGGGTGTCTGCAACGCCGCAGAGACGGTGATCGTGCATGAGAAGGTCGCATCGGACTTCCTGCCCGATCTGGCTCGTGAGATACCTGAGGTGGAACTACGCGCCGACGAACGCGCCCGTGAACTGCTCCCAACCTCTCGTGCCGCTACGCCAGAGGACTTCGCAAGCGAGTTCCTCGACATGATCCTCGCGGTGAAGGTGGTCTCGTCACTCGACGAGGCGGTCGCGCACGTTGCTCGCTACGGCACCGGTCACAGTGAGGCAATCGTGACCGAGGACCTCGAACACGCAGATGCGTGGGTGCGTCGCGTAGACGCAGCTGCTGTGCTGGTGAACGCATCGACGCGTTTTATCGACGGTGGCGAGTTGGGACTTGGGGGCGAGGTTGGGATTTCTACCCAAAAGCTCCACGCCCGCGGTCCTATGGGACTTCGTGAACTGACGTGCTTGAAATGGGTGGTACGAGGAGAGGGACAGATTAGATGAGCGCACTAGATCCACGAGAAGAGCTCGCCCAGCGATTGGGACTCTTGCACGTGCCACCACCGCGCTTCACCTCGCCTCACGAGGTGAAGGAGAGGCTCGCCGATCACGACTACCTGAGCGACGACGCCATTGCGTCAGTGACCTACCTCGCTGACCGGCTCGCCAAGCCCGTGCTCGTCGAGGGTCCCGCCGGTACCGGTAAGACCGCCCTCGCCAAGGCCGTCGCGGACTCGGTGGGCGCTCGATTGATTCGCCTGCAGTGCTACGAAGGGCTCGATGAATCCAAGGCGCTCTATGAGTGGAACTACCGCAAACAGTTGCTGCGCATCCAAGCGGGGCGACCCGAAGGCTCAGCCGAGGAATGGTCGCACCTCGAAGAGGACATCTTCGCCGAGGAATTCTTGTTGACCCGACCACTCCTCGAGGCGATCTCGGCCACCGATCCGGTGGTGCTCTTGATCGACGAAGTGGACCGCGTCGAGCTCGAGACCGAGGCCCTGCTGCTCGAAATACTCTCTGAGTATCAAGTGTCGATTCCCGAACTGGGAACCGTGAAGGCCAAGCAGATTCCCATGGTCTTCTTGACGTCCAATAACACCCGAGAGCTCTCCGAGGCCCTCAAGCGACGCTGCCTCTACCTCTATGTGGGCTACCCCGAGGTCGAGCGCGAGCGAGACATCATCATCTCGCGGGTGCCCGGTATCACGAGCACCCTGGCCGAGCAGATTGCCCACGTGGTGCGCTCGCTTCGCGCACTCGACCTGAAGAAGGCGCCGTCGGTGTCTGAGACACTCGACTGGGCGCGCACGTTGGTCATCCTCGGACGCCAAGAGATCGGCGAGGAAGATGCGGCGGCGACACTGCACATCTTGTTGAAGTATCAGTCCGACATCGAGCGCGCGTCCCGAGAACTCCTCGGTCGTCCGAAGCCACTTGCTTAGTCTTCTCGGAGACTTCATCGGCGAATTGCGCGCCATCGGGATCCCGATCTCGATGAGCGAGCACGTTGATTCTGCGCGCGCCATGGAGGTCATCGATATCAGCGACCGATCGCTGGTGAAGGGTTCGCTCGCGGCGACGCTGATCAAAGATGGCGACCACATGGCGGCGTTCAATACTGCCTTCGAGGTCTTTTTCGCCACGCGGGCCTACGACGGCGTCGAAGGACTGCTCGAAGGCGAAGGTCCCAATCCTCCCGATGGCGCCGGCGGGGCGAGCGGGCCGGGCCAGTCCCGAGGCGAGGGTGGGGGTTCGACGGGACTGTCGGCACAGGAATTGGCCGACATGCTCTTTCGAGCGCTGCGAGATGGCAATCGCGAGGCTTTGCGTCAGGCGGCGAGTGAGGCGGTGAACCGCTATGCGGGCATTGAGCCCGGTCGACCAGTCGGTGGAACGTACTACCTCTACCGGACGCTTCGAAATCTCGAGCTTGACCAACTTGAACAGCGACTGAGTCAGGTCGCCCTCGGTCCTCAAGACACCGAGGATGCATTGTCCCAGCGCATAGCGCGCGACGATGCGCGCGCACGGCTCGAACTCTTGAAGGCCGAGGTGGAGCGCGAGATTCGCGAACGCCTCGTCGAGGACCGAGGCGCTGAGGCGCTGGCGAAGTCGGTGCGCAAGCCCCTCCCCGAGGACCTCGACGTGATGCACGCCAATCGAGACGAGATGGCCCAACTCGAGCGTGCCCTTCGCCCGCTCAGTAGAAAACTCGCGGTACGACTTGCTCGACGCCGCCGTCGACGCCACCGAGGACCAGTGGACCTTCGCCACACCGTGCGGCGAAGCCTCTCAACTGGAGGTGTGCCGATCGACCTTCGCTTCAAGCCCCCGCGTCCGGCGAAACCCGAGATCATCGTGATTGCCGACATCTCGGGTTCGGTGGCGAGCTTCGCGCGCTTCACGTTGCACCTGGTGCACGCCATCAGTTCGCAGTTCTCCAAGGTCAGGAGTTTTGTCTTCGTTGACGGACTTGACGAAGTGAGCCAGCTCTTTGATGGCGTTGACGATCCCGCCGAGGCGGTCGCGCGCATCAACGCCGAAGCCGACGTGATCGCCTTTGACGGCCACTCCGACTACGGCAGGGCATTTCTCAGCTTTCACGACCGTTTTGCGAAGGACGTGAACCGCCGCTGCACGGTCCTGATCCTCGGGGATGCTCGAAACAACTACCATCAGGCACACGCCGAAGTGATTGCCGACATCCAGTCTCGAGCGAAGGCGGTGTACTGGTTAAATCCGGAGCCAACCAGCTACTGGAACAGCGGTGACTCGATCGTCAACCAGTACGCGCCGTACTGCGAGCGCGTCATTGAATGTCGCACACTTCGCCAACTGGAAGCGTTCGTTGGGGAATTGGCGTGAGTCGGAGCGATCCACCCGAGGGGTTTCGAACGAGTGGCTCAGACCCCGTCGGCACTCGAATCGTGCTCGTGCGCCACGGTGAAGCCCACTGCAATGTCGTAGGCATCGTTGGGGGGCCACTGGGTTGCGGGGGGCTCACTGAACTCGGCCAGTACCAAGCGCGCGCCCTTCGCGACCGACTTGTCGCCAGTCGCGAGTTCGATGACGCGGTGGCGCTCTATACCTCGGTGTTGCCGCGTGCGGTGCAGACGGCCTCGATCATCCAAGCTGGTCTCCCGGCGCACCTGCAAGCCCAGCAGGACTGTGAGCTCTGTGAGTTGCATCCCGGCGAGGCTGATGCCATGACCTGGGATCAAGTCATTGACACCTTCGGAGACATTGACTGGGACGAGGACCCCTATCAGCCCTTCGCCCCCGGGGGTGAGTCGTGGATGGATTTCTATGAACGGTGCGAACGCGCGATAGCGGCCATTGTCGAGCGCCACCCGGGCGAGCGTGTGATCCTGGTCGTGCACGGTGGATTCATCGAACAGGCAATGAAGATCCTCGAGCGCAAAGATCCGATGGTGCGACTCAAACTACGAACGGAACACTGTTCACTCACCGAGATCGAGTTCGACGGAGAGACGCGGAGTCTGCTTCGCTACAACGACCGGGCTCCGTTGGCGGCTGAGTAGCTCTGCAGGAACTCAGCGACGTGAAAGGCCATGTCGAGGCTTTGCGTCGCGTTGAGACGCGGGTCGCAAATTGAGGTGTAGTTGAGGTCGAGGTCGCCTTCTGCGAGGCGTGAGCCTCCGCCGAGGCACTCGGTCACGTTGTCACCAGTCAACTCAACGTGCAGCCCCCCGGGCCATGTGCCGAGTGATTGATGCACGGCAAAGAACTGGGAGACCTCAGAGAGCGCGTCATCAAAATGGCGGGTCTTTTGTCCGCCCGACGCCACGAAGGTGTTGCCGTGCATGGGGTCACACGCCCACACCACCTCGCGTCCCTCGTCTCGTAGGGTGCTGACGAGTGGAGGGAGCAGTTCGCTGATGCGCTCTCGGCCCATTCGTGAGATGAGGGTTAGTCGACCCGGAACGTTGTCAGGATTGAGCACGTCCACCAAGCTCAGCAGTTGGTCAGCGCTGATGCTCGGACCCACCTTCAGCCCGATGGGATTTGCCACGCCGCGCAGGAACTCCACGTGCGCACCGTCAAGTTGTCGAGTGCGATCACCGATCCACAACATGTGCGCCGAGCAGTCGTACCAATCGCCCGTCAGTGAGTCTCGACGCGTCAGGGCCTGTTCGTACGGCAAGATGAGCGCTTCGTGGCTCGTGTAAAACTCAACGCCCTGCAGTGCGCTGTCGTCGTGCAAGTCGATGCCACAGGCCTTCATGAATTGCAGGGCACGCTCGATATCGTCGGCGACGACCTCGTAGCGCTTGCCCTCGAGGGAGTTGGCCACGAACTCTTGGTTCCACGCGTGCACCCGAGACAGTGCGGCGAAGCCACCAGTCGTAAAGGCACGAAGCAGATTGAGCGTAGCGACGCTCTGGTGGTACGCGGCGAGCAGGCGTTCAGGATCGGGTCGGCGGGCTTCTGGGGTGAACTGCTCATCGTTGACGATATGTCCTCGAAACGAATCCAGGCGCACGCCATTTTGTTCCTCGAATTGATCAGAGCGAGGTTTGGCGAATTGACCGGCGATCCGACCAACTTTGATGACGGGCACGCCGGCGGCGTAGGTGAGTGCCACGGCCATCTGCAGGATCACCTTCAATTTGTCACGGATTGCGTCGGCCGAGCCTTCGTTGAATGACTCGGCGCAGTCTCCGGCTTGGAGCAGGAAGGCTTTGCCTTGGGCGACCAGGCTCAGGTGGTCTTGGAGTCGGCGCGCTTCGCCGGCGAACACCAGCGGGGGCTTGGTGGCGAGCTGCTCTTCAACGCGCGAAAGATGATCGAGGTCGGGCCACGTGGGGCTCTGGGCGACGCTGTGGGTACGCCACGAAGTTGGTTCCCAGTCCTTAAGTGCATGTGCCATTACTCAAGCGTAGGGGCAAAAAGTGCGAGGTGGCAATCACGGCCTAGGCTCTCTGCGTGACAGCTAGGCGCCTCGGGCTCTTTGGGGGCACCTTCGACCCGCCTCATTTCGGTCACGTGGCCGCCCTCAAGGCCGCCGCACGATCGAAACGATTTGACGTGATTGAGGTCACGGTCGCGGGTGACCCTTATCAGAAGAGTGCATCGGGGCACGTGCATCCGGCCCAACTACGTCTCGCCATGGCCCAAGCCGCCTTCGGCGGCCTTGAACTCGTGCGGGTCTCGGACCGAGAGATCAGACGCGAGGGCCCCTCGTACACAATCGACACGGTGCGAGAACTGCTTCACGAAGCCGAGAGCGTCGATTTGATAGTTGGCGCCGACCTTGTTGAGCACATGGATTCGTGGCACGAGGCGCCAACCCTTCGTACGCTGGTGCGCGTGGGAGTCGTGCCGCGCCCTGGGGCCCCCACGAATTTCCCGGTCGGATGGGACTGCTACGAGATTCCAATGGACCCGGTCGACTTGTCGAGTACCTTCATCCGTGAAGTCCCCCAAGGGCCCGACAATCTAAGGGATTACGTGCCCGCGCCGGTTATTCCGCTGTTTGAAAGTTTCCAAGACTAGAGTTTTGGGTCAATGGCAGTTCGAAACTTCGACCTGACTGAGCCGCAGTCCCCGCGACTGAGCGCTTTGGAGTCGGCGCCCCCAAGGCGCCAGGATCTGCGACGAACGAAACAACGCTTCATGGTCATTGCGATTGTCAGTCTCACGGTGCCCTTCGCTGCGGCACTCGTAGTCCTTGGGGTAGTGCGCTGAGTGAGTCTGTGAATCACGAAGAGTCAACTCGTGGTTCGTACTCGCCATTCGTCTCGACGCTTATCGATGCAGCGCTTCGAGGCGCGGATGAGAAGTTGAGCCACGACACAGTCGTGCTCGACCTTCGAGACTTCGTCGATTCGTTCGATGCACTCGTGGTTGCAACGGGACGTACCGATCGCCAGGTACGCGCCATTGGAGAAGAGATCGAACGCTTGGTTGACTTATCACTGGGCGTGAAGCCACAACACGTCGAGGGCTGGGCGGGTGGTGAATGGATTGCGCTCGATTACGGCGATGTGATCGTGCACGTGTTCGACGAGGCGAACCACGACTATTACGACCTGGAACACCTTTGGAGTGCCGCCCCCGCCTATCGGCCAGAGCGGCTGCGTTAAGGATTCATCAAGGCGGCAAAGTCCTGAGGGTTGACAATGCGTCGCGTCGTGCCATTGGGTAGGAGTGTGTTCTGGACAACACCGCCAACCAGGATCTCAATGCCTCGAGTGGCACCAACGGCTTGAGCGGTGAGGGTGAGTTGACCGGCTGCCAGCACTTGTTGGTGCGCCGACAGTCCCGACAGTGGCACAGCGATGTTGACGTAGCCGATCTTCTTCTTGATGTTGGCCGCAACGATGACGAAGTTCTTCGGCAATTGACTCGAATAGCCCGCGGATTTTTCAATCTCCGTGGGGCCGAGGACGAGGACGCGCAGCACCGAGTAGAGCGTGGGCGGTGAGGCGACGATGCGACTCGAGGGGGTGAGGTGCCCCGTCGTGTCAACGATGTAGACGGCTTGGGTGACGAAGCGAACCCGAGCATTGTTGGTGCCCGGGATGGACTTGTCGTTGAGACCAAGTCCGGGGCCGACTTGGCTGTGGGGGATGACGACGGGTTTGCTCATGGTGGGCACGAGCGTGCAACTGCTCAAGAGCACCGCCGCGACGAGCACACCAATGAGTGGGATCGTTCGTCTCATGTGGCCACCTCGTTCACGAGCGGCAGCAGGATCTGGAATCGTGCGCCCCCCTCGGGACTCGCGCTGATCGAGATGCTGCCGCCAAAGATGCGCACGTGATCGCGAACGAGCGCGAGTCCAAGACCCGTGCCCCTCGCAATGCCTCGGTCGTGGGCCGCGCGACCACGAAAGAACCGCTCAAAGACGCGCTCGCGCTCTTCGGCGTCGACCCCGGGGCCTGCATCGTCGATGTTGACGGCGACCTGGCCATCTTGGCGGGTGATGCGCACCGCAACCGCTCCTTTGGCGTACCGATGCGCGTTGTCGATCAGGTTCGTGATCACGCGTTCGAAGCGCCGACGATCCACCTCAATGAAGGGGTCCTCGACGTCGCTCGCCACCTCAATGGGGGGTTCGGCGAGTCCGTGGCGACGCGCGCCCGATCGCACCGATTGGCGCACGAGTTCCACGACGCGCACCGTTTCGATGACGAGCGGCGTCGCACCGGCGTCGCTGCGGGCCATTTCGAGCAGGTCCTCGACGAGGGACTGGAAGATGGACAGGTCGGCGAGCAGCAGGTTGAGGCTCTCCTGGCCGGCGGGTGAAAGTTCCTCGCGGTGCTGTTGGAGGACTGAAGCGGTCGTTGCAAGCGTGGTGAGCGGAGAGCGCAGCTCGTGACTCACGTCGCTTGCGAAGCGCGCGTCGCGCTCGAGACGCTCGACGAGCTGGGTGACCATTGTGTTGAATGACTTGGTGAGTTGTTGGACCTCAATGTCGGCACGCGTGACGATCAGTCGCGTCGAGAGCTCTCCTTGAGCAATGAGGGCCGCCGCGGCCGAGACCTCCTCGAGCGGGCGCACCGCTCGACGAGAGGCCCAGAGCCCACCCGCTATGCCGATGAGGGTCGTGAGTGCCGCACCCAGCCCCAAGACCTCGAGCAGCATCTTGAGGGTGTGCTCGAGGTTCGAGAGTTGGAAGACCTCAAAGACCTGGGTTTCGACCGCGGGGATCGGAATACCGACCACGTAGATGACTTTGCCGTTGACCACCAGCGTCTGGGCGGTGGCGTAGCCGCTGTCGACAGTGGCGATGATCTCATTGGGGACGTCTTGAGTGGCGGCACCTTGGCTCTTTGAAAGCCACTGGTGATGAGTCTGTACGAGCATGTTCGAAGCGGTCGCACTTTGAATCGAGTTCAGCAGGTTCCCGATCTCGAGCGGGGAGGAGAAGAGGGTATTGCGCACGAGTGCGGCGTTGACGGCGGCCTGTTTGAGATCGGTCTGTTGGCGATCACTGACGAGGACATGTCGAACACCGAAGTAGGTGAGTGAGGCGAACATTGAACTGAGGACGAATGCGCCCAGTCCAAAGGTGACGAGCAGGCGAAGTCGAAGACTTCGTCGGCGCATTAGAGCACCAACTTGTAACCGGCGCCTCGAACGGTGACGAGAAAAGAGGGATTCGCGGGGTCGGGCTCGATCTTGGTTCGAAGTCGACGGATATGCACATCCACGAGTCGGCTGTCGCCGAAGTAGTCATAGCCCCAGACGCGTTCGAGCAGGTCCTCTCGTGAGAGAACCTTGCCATTCATCGACGCGAGGTCGGTGAGAAGGCGAAACTCGGTCGACGTGAGGTGCAGTTCGGTTCCGTCGCCTTGTCGAACGACGCCCTCGTCGGGGATCACTTGCAGTTCGCCCAATTGGAAGGCATTGGCGCTCTTGTCGGGTCGTCGGCGCAAGTGCGCCTTCACGCGAGCGAGCAACTCCTCGGGTACGAATGGCTTGGTGACGTAGTCGTCGGCTCCGGATTCGAGGCCGAGTACGACGTCAGATGTCTCGTCACGCGCCGAGACGATGACGATGGGTAGGTCGCTCATGGTGCGTAGTGCGAGACACGTCTCGAAGCCGGTCATCGCGGGCAGCATTATGTCAACAATCGCCACGTCTGAGGCCATCCGGTTAAAGAGCGCCACGCCGACTTCTCCCGACGGTGCCTCGTCAACTTCAAAGCCCTCGCCCTCGAACATCAGTCGAAGGGCGGTGCGGATGTGATCGTCATCTTCCACAATCAATATGCGAGGCACCCAGTCTCCTTTTGAATCATGCCTAAGACTAGTGAGGTCACGTCGAAGCGGTGAAGTCATCACTAGCCTTGGGTCGTGTCGAGCACGACCCAACGAACGCATCCCGGTGATCCGTGGCATCGTGAGGGGTTCCTCTCGACGTTACGGGCCGCCAACCGCTCTCGTGACACGTTGCGAGCGTATCGTGGCGATCTCGAGCAGTTCATTGACTGGGCGAGTGAGGCCGGCTGCTCGCAACCGTCGGGGGTGACCACACGCACCCTTCGTCAGTATCTGGTCTTTATGACCGCGCGCGGCGATGAGCGGACCTCGATTGTGCGACGTCGAGCCACCCTTCGCAGCTACTTCACATGGTTGGTGGAGCGTGAGCTGCTCCAAGCAAATCCGACCTCGCGGCTTTCGGCGCCGCGACCCCTCGCCCAGCTCCCAAAGATCGTTGTTCGAGAACAACTCGATCATCTCCTCGACGAGGATTGGGGTGATGATGAGTGGGCGATCCTTGACCGCGCGGTCTGTGAGGTGCTCTACGGTGCCGGACTTCGTGTGAGTGAGTTGTGCGGACTCAACGTTGCCAGCGTCAACTTCCAGCAGGGCCTCCTACGCGTGCTCGGAAAGGGTCAAAAAGAGCGCATTGTCCCGCTGCACGAGCGCGGTCTCTCGGCCCTTCGGCTGTGGATTGAAGAAGGTCGTGAGGAAGTGAAGCGGCCCGACTCGCCCGATGAGGCACTCTTCTTTAATCGTCGGGGTCGTCGACTGGGCACCCGCGACGTTCGTCGAATCCTTGATAATCGCGTGGAACGAGGCCATATCCACCCCCACGCGCTTCGCCACACCTACGCCACACACCTGCTCGAAGGTGGGGCGGACCTGCGTGTTGTCCAGGAATTGCTAGGTCACGAGAGCCTGACGACCACCCAGTTGTACACCCACGTCTCCAAGTCACGATTACAAAAGGTGCACCGCCAGACCCATCCGAGGGGCTGAGAGGCGGGTACCGACTAACATGGTCTGGCTCCCAAGGTGGGAGTTCATTGACTTGTCCTTGTGGTTTCGTACGGTCGCCGTTCGCGGTGCACCACAAGGATGCGAGTAACCGAACGAAAGGAAAGAACACGTGGCTCTTGTCACTTTGCAGGAATTGTTGGACTCGGGAGTGCACTTCGGGCACCAGACCCGTCGTTGGAATCCGAAAATGCGTCGCTTCATCTTGGGCGAGCGCAACGGCATCTACTTGATCGACCTTCGAAAGACCCTCGCGGGCATTGAGACGAGTTATACCTACGTACGTGACCTCGTTGCCGGCGGTGGCATCATCTTGTTCGTCGGAACAAAGAAGCAGACCCAGGGCCCAATCGCCGACTACGCCAGAGCGTGCGGGATGCCATTCGTCAACCAGCGCTGGTTGGGTGGAATGCTCACAAACTTCTCGACGGTCGCTGGCCGCGTGAAGCGCATGGTTGAACTGCGAGCCATGCAGCGTGCTGGCGACTTTGAGAACATGCCCAAGCGTGAGGCCCTGCGACACAGCCGCGAGCTTGAGAAGCTCGACCGGAACTTGAGCGGTATTGCCAACCTTGACCGTGTCCCAGACGCCATTTTCGTCATTGACACGAAGAAGGAGCACATTGCAGTGACTGAGGCCCGAAAGCTCGGGTTGCCGGTCGTTGCGGTCGTCGACACGAACTGTGACCCCGACGTCATTGACTACGTCATTCCCGGTAATGATGACGCCATCCGATCTGGTGCGTTGCTGTGTCGCCTTATTGCCGACGCCGTCACCGAGGGCCGCTTCATCCGGGCCAATCGTCCGGTGATCACGAAGAACGCCAGTGCGGTCCCAGCGCCCGCTCCAGCCGCTGAAGCGCCTACACCCGCTCCAGTCGCCGAACCGGTCCAGGACGCCAGCGTCGAGGCTCCGGTCGTCGAGGCGCCGGTTGTTGACGCGGCACCCGAAACTGCAATTTAATTCGCTAGTAGAGAAGCAAAGAGGAGAACAAGGTGAGTATCACCGCGAAAGACGTACAGACACTTCGCCAAGCAACGGGTGTTGGCATGATGGACGCGAAGAAGGCGCTTGAAGCCAACAATGGTGACATGGAAGCCGCGACGCAGTGGCTGCGCGTCCAGGGCCTCGCGTCCGCTGCCAAGCGCGCCGACCGCGAAGCAGGCGAGGGAGCGGTTGCGGTGGTGCGCAACGGAAACGCCGCCGCCATCGTCGAGATGCGCTGCGAGACCGACTTCGTCGCCAAGTCCGAGGAATTTGTCTCGCTGGTCGACGAGATCGCAGCCAAGGTGTGTGCCGAGGGAGAAGGCGCCACCGCGCAGTTCCAAGAGCACCTCGAGAAGATGCTGACCACCCTCAAAGAGAACATTTCGATCGGTCGCGTCTATCGCCTCGAAGCGGGTGACGGCGAGGTCGTTGACACCTACATTCACCAGCAATCGGGACGTGGCGTGAACGCCGTGGCCGTGGTCGTGAAGAACGGCAGTGAAGAAGTGGCCCACGAGGTCGCGGTTCACATTGCCTTCGCCAAGCCTCTCTACCTCAGTCGCGCCGACGTGCCTGAAGAGGAAGTGGCGGCCGAGCGAAAGACCGTCGAGGAGATTTCACGCAACGAAGGCAAGCCCGAGGCGGCATTGCCCAAGATCATCGAGGGTCGCCTCAATGGTTGGTTTAAGGAGCGCGTGCTGCTCGAGCAGAGTTACGTGAAGGACGAGAAGCAGACCATCGAGCAATTCTTGGGTGGAGCCACGATTACGGCGTACGCCCAAGTGGTCATCGGTAGTTAGGCGAATCGGTGCGTCGGGTTGTCTTGAAGCTATCGGGTGAGGCGCTGGCTTCAGCCGCGAGCGATGAGACCATCGACGCAACGACGGTTGACTTCCTCGCGCGCGAGATCGCGAGTGCGATGGCGCGCGGGGGACTCGAACTCGCTGTGGTGGTTGGTGGCGGCAACATCTGGCGTGGCGCCACTGGGGCCATGGCGGGGATGAACCGGGCGAACTCGGACCTGATGGGAATGCTGGGTACTGTCATCAACGCCCTCGCGCTTCAGGACGCGATTGAGAACCACGGCCGTGCCACACGAGTCATGTCGGCCATTGGCATGGATCAAGTCGCCGAGCCCTACATCAGGCGTCGTGCGGTTCGTCACCTCGAAAAGGGGCGCGTCGTCATCTTCGCCGCCGGTATGGGCAACCCGTATTTCACAACCGACACACCGGCCGCACAACGTGCCGCAGAGATCGAAGCCGAGGTTGTCCTGAAGGGCACCCATGGCGGGGTCGACGGTGTCTATTCAGAGGACCCTCGCGTGAATCCGCTCGCCACGAAGTTTGACGAGATCTCCTTTGACGAGGTCATTGCGAAGGACCTTCGTGTCATGGACATGACCGCGATCACGTTCTGCAAAGACAACAATCTGCCCCTTCGAGTGTTTGACCTGATGGCCGAAGGTAACTTAGGCCGCGCGCTTGACGGTATCGCTGTCGGTACGCTGGTGAGGTAATGGAAAACGAACTTATAGATCTAGTGATGGATGACACCCGCGATCGCATGGCTCGAGCGATTGATCACGTGAAGAGTGAATTCGCGGCGGTGCGCACCGGAAGGGCATCGTCATCGTTGGTCGAGAATCTGTTAGTCGATTACTACGGTACCGAGACGCCGCTCAAGCAGTTGGCGAACTTCTCGGTACCCGAACCTCGATTGCTCGTCGTCTCGCCCTTTGACAAGGGGGCGATGGCCGCCATCGAGAAGGCGATATCCAATGCTGACCTCGGCCTCAATCCGTCGAACGATGGCGTCATCATCCGTCTCGCGTTTCCAACGCTCACCGAAGAGCGACGCAAGGCCTTCGTGAAACTCGTCAAGGCCAAGGCCGAAGAGGGCAAAGTGGCGCTGCGCGGGGTTCGTCGGCACGCGCGTCAGGAACTGGAGACTCTCGAAAAGGAACAGGGCCTTTCGAGCGATGACATCGAGCGACTCGAAAAGGTTCTTGACAAGATGACCCAAGACGAAGTGGCCGCCGTTGACGTGCTGCTTGCTCACAAGGAGCAGGAACTACTTGAAGTCTGACGACGCTCCCACTCGCGACGAGACAACTGGGGAATTCCCTGTTGTCAGTTCGACGGATTCGCGTGTCACCATCACCGGTGCCGAGTTGGCCGCTGAGGTCATTGACGAGGCGCCCTACATAGACCCTGCGACTCTGTTGCCGCATTGGACCGACGCGCCCACGGGTCAAGTACCTATCGTGGTAGCGCGAGAAGCGGCTCAGAGCGACGATCCGTGGGCGGCGATTCCCGCACCCGCGTGGCGCGAAGGTGAAGCCGACTGGGTCGCCCACGAAGACCAGTTCGACGCGTCGATCCTCGCGAGCGAGGCACGCGAGGAGGCGGCTCGGCCCTGGGAGTTCTCAATGACCGAGGACGTGCTCGCCGATGAGGTGATCCACGAAGAACCTCAGCGACCCGAACCAGAACCGGCCCGTGTTCAGCGAACTCGTCGAAGTGTCGAGGCGAACCCACTCGCGGGAAGGGCGGTGCGCCAAAGCGCTCAGCGAAGTGTCTCACTCGCGACGTTCACCGGCATCCTTCTCGCGGCGGCGGTCTTTGGCGTCTTTCTCGCCGGCACCTTGCCAGTTGCGGTGATGGTGCTGCTCGCGCTCGGTCTTGCCGCGGCCGAAGCGTACGCGGGCTTTCGACTGGTCGGCGCGCACCCCGCGACGATCCTTGGCATCGTGGCGGTCTTGACGGTGGGCGTGGCGGCATACAACAAGGGAACCGGAGCGATCGGGGCGGTCACGGTGCTGCTCGTCGTCTTTGGTTTCATCTGGTACCTCAATGCCGAGAAG
This sequence comes from Acidimicrobiaceae bacterium, assembly GCA_027355725.1. GTDB lineage: Bacteria > Actinomycetota > Acidimicrobiia > Acidimicrobiales > RAAP-2 > RAAP-2. The sequence goes on along the minus strand of DAIEHI010000010.1, from coordinate 12,934 downwards.
AAGATCGACGTCCTCGACGGCATCGGTGCGACAATTTTCGTCTACGCGTGGGTGGGCGTGCTGGGATCGTATGCATTGTTGCTGATCTCTCCTTCGTCGTACCCGGACAAGCACGGACTCGCCTACTTGGTGGGCGCGATCGTGCTCACCGTGGGCAATGATTCGGGTGCGCTGTTCGTTGGGCGCTGGCTTGGAAAGCGCCCTCTCAACAGATCACTTTCTCCGAACAAGACCATCGAGGGTGCCATAGGAGGCACGCTGGTCACTCTGATTGCGGGCGCGTTCATCCTGCCTCTCATCAGCCCTTGGACGAGGACTCACGGAGTCGAAATCGCCGTGGCAGTCGCCATCGTCGCGCCGCTCGGCGACCTGTTCGAGTCCATGGTCAAGCGCACCTTGGGCGTAAAGGACCTGGGGACCTTGCTGCCCGGCCACGGTGGGATGCTTGATCGAGTGGACGGTCTGCTCTTTGCACTGCCGACGGTGTACTACCTCGCTCACGTGCTCAAACTGGGCTAGTGATGTCGAGAATGCGCCGCACAGTGGCGCTCTTGGGCGCGACTGGTTCAATCGGCACTCAGACTCTCGATGTACTGCGGCGAGAACCTGACGCATTTGAGCTGGTTGCAATCGCTGGCGGGCAACGATTGGCTGAACTCGCAGCGATTGTCAACGACTTCGGCGTCACTCGGGTGGGTGTGGTCTCTGAAGACGACCGTCGCACACTCTCAGACATGGTCGGCGCGCACGTTGATATCGTGGTGGGCTCGAAGGGTCTGAGTGATCTGTCGACGTGCGCTGACGTGATTGTCAATGCCGTCGTTGGCTTCGCTGGACTGCCGGTGACCCTCGGAGCACTGAAGTCGGGACGCCGTCTTGCGTTGGCGAACAAGGAATCACTGATTGCCGCCGCACCGCTTGTAGCCCAGGTCCGCAACACTCCCGGCGCACAGATTCTGCCCATCGATTCCGAGCACTGTGCAATCCATCAGTGCCTCGCTGGTTCGTCGAGCGAAGCGGGGCATCCCGATGTTCGCAGATTGCTCCTTACTGCGTCGGGTGGACCGTTTCGAGGTTGGTCCAAGGCCCGCCTGGCCGAGGTGACCAAGAGCGACGCCTTGAAACACCCCACGTGGTCCATGGGCCCAAAGATCACGATCGACTCCTCGACACTCATGAACAAGGGCCTTGAAGTCCTCGAAGCCTCAGCGCTCTTCGGCATCGAGGCCGAGCGAGTGGACATCGTTGTTCACCCGCAGTCCATCGTGCACTCGATGGTCGAATATGTCGACGGTGCGGTGATCGCGCAGCTCTCGCAACCTGATATGAGGCTGCCCATTGCGTACTGCATTGGCTCGCCTGAGCGCCTGGCGCACGGTTGGGGGCGACTCGATTTCACTCAGTCGTTCAGCCTCGACTTCGAGGCGCCGGATCGTGAGGTCTTTGGTGCGCTCGATCTGGCCTACGAGGCCGCCCGCCGCGGCGGGGCCGCTCCGGCGTGGCTCTCGGCGGCCAACGAGGTCGCGGTTGACGCCTTCTTGAACGATCAGATCTCCTGGTCGGGGATCGTGCCATTGGTTGAAGAGGTCATGGATCAGTACGAAGACGACCCCCTCGATTCCCTCGAATCGCTCTTTGCCAACGACGCGAATGCTCGACGCCTCGCGCACGGTATGGTCACTCATTGATGGTCTCGACGCGTACTTCTGGTCTTCGATCACTCCTGACACTCTTCGCGGGGATCATTGCGCTGGTGATCGTGTTGAGCCTGTGGGGTGGCTGGGCGCTGCCCGTGGTGATCGGAGCGATCATCCTCATGGTGATGGGTCACGAGTTCGGCCATTTCATCACCGCTAAGCGCGCCGGCATGCAGGTGACGGACTTCTTTGTGGGCTTCGGTCCCGTTATCTGGTCGAGGACCTTTGGCGAGACCCGCTACGGCGTGCGTGCGTTCTTGCTCGGCGGGTACGTGAAGGTCCCGGGGATGGGGTGGAGTGATGAGATCGCGCCAGAACTTGAAGCGCGGACCTATCGTTCAGCGAGCTATCCGCGAAAGGTGATCTTCGCTTCGGCGGGCTCGTTCATGCATCTCGTGATGGCGCTCGTGCTCGCGTGGGCCTCGCTGACGTTCATTGGTCTGCCCTCATCGAGCGCGATCGGCATCTCGGCGTTCTCACACTGGGACGGCTACTCACAGACCGCGGCCCAGGTCGCTGGTCTGCATGTGGGTGATCGAATCATTGCGGTCAACGGTCACGCCGTCACCAACGCCAACGTCCTGGTGACCGTGGTCCACGACCACCCGGGCACGCCCATCACGATAAGAGTGCTCCGCGACGGGCGTCAGTTGACGCTGCACGCAACGCCCGTGAACGACCAGAACTTGAGCGTCAACGGCCAGAAGGTCAATACGACTTCCACCCCCGAGGGCTTGCTCGGTGTTGAACTTGGAGAACAGACCGTTCGCTCCTCTTGGTACGCAGCGATTCCTTCATCGCTGGGCCAGATTGGTTCGACCATTACCGCCGCGGCGCACGCAATGGTGCATGTCTTTTCACCGAGCGAGTTCTCGAGTCTGTTCCATCAGGTGACGACCCCTTCGGCTGCGAACAATCCGGTCGCCCAGTCCACGCGCCCAGAATCCATTGTCGGAGTGGTGCGAATCGCGGTCCAGGGGGCACAGTCTGGACCAGCGGTGCTCCTTGAGATCTTGATGACGGTGAACATCTTTGTTGGACTGTTGAACATGCTGCCGATGCTGCCCCTCGATGGTGGGTACGTCGCGATTGCCACCTACGAACGGCTGCGTAGTCGCCGGGGCGTTCGATACCGGGCCAACGTCAACTTGCTCGCTCCGTTTGTCTACGCATTCATGAGTGTGTTGTTGGTCCTGTTTGCGAGCACGTTGTACCTCGATATTGCCCACCCGATCGCCAATCCATTCCATTAAGTAACTGAGGTCCTCTCGGGCACGGCAGAATAGAGGTGTGGACGTTACCGCCAGTGCTCTAAGCCCCCGTCGAATCACCCGTCAGATCGCCGTTGGATCAGTGAAGGTCGGGGGCGACGCGCCGATCTCGGTGCAGTCAATGACGACGACCAAGACCGCCAACGTCGACGCGACCCTTGAGCAGATCTATGCGCTCGCCGCGGCGGGAGCCGACATCGTGCGCTGCACCTGCAATGAACAGGCGGCCGCTGAGGGATTGGCTCAGATCGTGCCGCGCTCGCCAGTGCCCATCGTCGCCGACATCCACTTCCACGTCGAGATGGCGCTCGCCGCACTCGAAGCAGGAGTGCACGGCCTTCGACTCAACCCCGGCAATCTTCGAAAGCCCGAAGAGATCAAACTTGTGGCCTCCGAGGCGCGTGATCGCGGCGTGCCGATTCGCATCGGCGTCAACGCAGGAAGTCTGCACCCCGACATCTACGAACGTTTTGGTGGTGCGACGCCCGAAGCCCTCGTTGAATCGGCGCGCATTGAGTTGGCGTACTTTGAAGAAGTTGGTTTCTCGGATGTGAAGATCTCGGTGAAGGCTTCGTCGGTGGCGACCATGATCGCGGCCTACCGCTTGGCGTCAGAGACCTTCGAGCATCCCTTGCACTTGGGTGTGACTGAAGCGGGTCCTTTGCCAGGGGGGCTCTTGAAGGGCACGGCGGGTATCGCGACGCTGCTCGCTGAGGGTATTGGTGACACGCTTCGCTACTCACTCACCGCCGATCCGGTCGAAGAAGCACGGGCCGGCCGTCAACTGCTTGAGGCGCTCGGTCTTCGCGAACGAAAGGGTCTCGACCTGATTGCGTGTCCGAGTTGCGGTCGAGCAGAGGTCGACGTGATCAAGGTCGCCAACGAGGCTCAAGCGGCACTGGCTGAGTTGAAATTGCCGATCCAAGTGGCGGTGATGGGATGTGTTGTCAATGGTCCGGGCGAGGCACGCCACGCCGATCTCGGGATCGCCGCGGGCAAGAAGCGTGGACACCTGTTCATCCAGGGTCAGATAATCAGAGTCGTGCCCGAAGACGAGATGGTCGCCGCCCTCGTTGAAGAAGCGAAGAAGATCGCCGCCGAAGGCGTGGCGGCACGCCTCGCCGCCCGCGACCTCGGTGCTGAGGCCGAGGCTGCTGCTGACCGCGCATTGCTGCTCGACGCGAAGGGTACCGACGTCAATCACGCGGCCGCGCGCATCGAGCAGATTCGCCATCGCACACAGAGCTGATCCGAGGCTTGAGTAGGCTGACGCAACAAATCAAAGGAGTTTCGTGGCAACCCAGAATGTTCTCACCCCACAATCCGAGGACTTCCCGCGCTGGTACCAGGATGTCGTTGCTAAGGCGGAGATGGCCGACAACGGCCCCGTGCGCGGAACGATGGTCATTCGCCCCTACGGGTACGCCATCTGGGAGCGCATTCAGGGCGAGATAGACGCTCGCATTAAAGAGGCGGGAGCTCAGAACGCATACTTCCCCCTCTTCATTCCAGAGAGTTACCTCTCAAAAGAGGCCGAACACGTCGAGGGATTCAGTCCCGAACTCGCGGTGGTGACCCACGCGGGTGGTGAGGAACTCACAGAACCGGTCGTTGTGCGCCCGACGTCAGAGACGGTGATTGGCGAGTTCATGGCCAAATGGATCCAGAGTTATCGTGATCTGCCGCTGTTGTTGAACCAGTGGGCCAACGTCGTTCGTTGGGAACTTCGACCGCGACTCTTCCTGCGATCGTCTGAGTTCCTATGGCAAGAGGGCCACACCGCACACGCCACGCTCGAAGACGCCGCAGCGTACGCAATGAAGATACACACCGAGGTGTACGAGGACTTCTTGAACGAAGTGCTCGCCGTGCCCACGTTTCTTGGCATCAAACCGCCTCGAGAGCGCTTCGCTGGTGCGAGAAACACGATGACGTGCGAGGGGATGATGCGTGACGGCAAAGCCCTGCAGATGGCGACCAGCCATGAATTGGGTCAGAATTTTGCTAAGGCCTTCGACATCTACTACCAGAGTGAGGAGGGTCAAGCGCAACTCTGTTACACGACGTCGTGGGGTTCCTCGACGCGCCTCGTCGGTGGACTCATCATGGCCCACGGTGACGACCGAGGGCTGGTCTTGCCGCCTCGTGTTGCGCCGATCGAGGTGATCGTCATTTCGGTGCGCGATGAACCAGGGGTCAACGACGCGTGCGAGACAGTGGTGTCGCAATTAAAGGCGGTGGGCGTTCGAGCACAACTCGACCGTGGCCGTGGCAGTTTTGGGCGTCGAGTCACCGACTGGGAGATCAAGGGAGTGCCCCTGCGCGTTGAAGTGGGACCTCGCGACCTCGCTGAGGGTGTGGTGAGCGTTGTCCGTCGCGACAGTGGCGACAAGAGCACGATTGGCGTCTCGAGTGTCGCCCAGGAGGTCCCCGCACTCCTCGCTCGCATACAGAGTGATCTCTTTCAGCGCGCGAAGGACCACCGTGACGCCAATACCTGTGACGTCGCCTCGGTGGCCCAGGCGATTGACGTGGCCCAGACCGGCTTCGCTCGTCTCTCCTGGGATCTGGTTGGCGACTCCGAAGAAGCCGAACTCAACGCCCAGGCGTTGACGATACGATGTCTCCAGCGAGGTGACGGGTCAGTCCCTGAGAGCGAGCTCGAACCCGACCTCTTGTGCATCGTCGCCAAGGCGTACTAGTTTCATACCGGTTCACAGACAATTGCAGCCGATTGACGTGGTTTTGTCCGGTCACGCCCGATTGTCAATGAACTTCAAAACTGATACAATTGTTCCCGACAGTCCGCAAAGGACGTTTGGACTCGTTTAAGCGCGGGCCTCGGGCCCGCGCTTTCTCATTGTCTGAACGCTCGTAGACACGAAGAGGAGCGTGATGGCCATGGATTTAGAGACCCCACTACGCCAACTCCTTTCAAACCTTGGACTCGACCTCTACGACCTCGAACTAGCCAGGGGCACCCTCAGTGTCACCGTGAGCAAAGACGGCGGGGTCGATCTGGAGCATCTCACCAAGGCGAACCGGACTATTTCTGAATGGCTGGACGCGAACGACCCGATCGAGGGCCACTACACCTTGGACGTGGCGAGCCCCGGACTCGAGCGACGCCTGAGGACCCCCGCGCACTTCGCATCGAGCATCGGAGAGACCGTGACGCTTCGAGAACTACGCGCGAATGAAGCTACTCGCCGTCTCGAGGGCACGGTCATTGGTACTGACGCCGACTCAGTGACCTTGGACGACGCCGAGCTCGGACGAGTGACGGTCCTGTTTGAGAACGTTGAGCGCGCACGAACGGTCTTCAAGTGGGGCGGCGAAGCCAAACCCACACCATCTCGCGCCAAGAGCGCACCGGCGCGCGCGAAAAATTCTTCACCGACGAGCAAGAAAGGCTAATCATGGCGAACTTCGAATTTCTTGAGGCCCTGGGACAGATCGCACGAGACCAGAACATTGACGAGGGGGAGTTGCTGATCGCACTGGCCAACGCGCTGCTCGCTGCATACAAGCGCCGTCCCGATTCAGCGGAGGACGCCGAAGTCGAGATCAATCCCGAGACGGGTGAGATCAAGGTCTGGGGACTCGAACTCGACCTAGACGGCAACGTCACGCGTGAATGGGACGCAACCCCCGAGGACTTCGGGCGTATTGCTGCTCAGACCGCGAAGCAGGTCCTCATGCAACTCATCCGCGACATCCAGCGTCGTCAGATGTACGAGGAGTTCGCGAACCGTGAAGGCGACATCGTGTCGGGCACGGTTCAACAAAACGACAATCGCTACACGCTGCTCGACCTCGGTCGCGTCGAGGCGCTCCTGCCCCAGGCCGAGCAGATTGCCTTCGAGCGTTACGAGCACGGCGCGCGCGTCAAGGTGTACATCGTTGAGGTTCGTAAGACCAACAAGGGTCCCCAGATCGTGGTGAGTCGCACCCACCCGGCCTTGGTGGCGAAGCTATTCGAGATCGAGGTCCCCGAGATCGCGAACGGCATCGTCGAGATTAAGGCGCTGGCGCGCGAACCCGGTCATCGAAGCAAGATCGCCGTTGCGTCAAATGACACCATGGTCGACCCGGTTGGAGCGTGCGTGGGCGCGCGCGGTTCGCGTGTTCGAAACATCACCAACGAGTTGAGAAGCGAGCGGATCGATGTCGTGCCCTACAGCGACGACCCGGTCGAGTTCATCATGGCCGCCCTGCAACCCGCACGCGTGCGTGAGGTGCAATTGAACGAGGAAGAGGGCATCGCCACGGTCATCGTCCATGACCAGCAGCTCTCACTCGCCATTGGTAAAGAGGGCCAGAACGCTCGGCTCGCCGCACGCCTCACTGGGTGGCGCATCGACATCCGTTCGGAGAATGAGGACCAGGAGGACGAGGTCGTCGAAGAGGTCTGGACCGACGGGGACATCGTGGCCGACGAGAAGATGGTCGAAGCCCTCGATGAACACGGTAATGTGACCGCGCTCGTCGACGATGTGGTGATCACCGACGCCCAAGGCGACGTCGAGGAACTCATCGCCGTGATCGAACCTGAAGATGTGCCGGCCGAGGAGGATGAGGCATAAGTCCGCTTCGCACGTGCGTGGTGTGTCGCTCTCGACGAGCTGACACCGAATTGGTCCGAGCCGGAAGGACCCCCGAGGGTGTGTGGTACCTCGGACGAGGGCCCGGACGGGGAGTGTGGTGGTGTGCAAATACCACGTGTGGTGCGGCTTTACAGGTTGGACAGGTGGCCAGGGCACTTCGCCACGAGGTGAGTGCCAGGGACATGGCCGGACTTCTCGAAAGTCTGGTCGACCAGGAATCGGCTGTAGTTGTGAAAGAATAGACAACTGTGTTCGCAGGTAGTGCGGACACATGAATTAAGGGAACGTTTTGGCGCAGAAGAAGATCCGGGTACACGAGCTCTCCAAGGAACTCGGTCTAACGAGCAAAGAGTTGCTCGCGCTCGCCCAAAAACTAGGCATTGGCGCCACAAGCCCTTCGGCGTCCATTGAAGATGCCCAGGCCGACCGCATCCGTCGCCGCGCCGATGCAGACGGACTGCGCCGTGAAGTTCAGCCCGAAGAGGCGGCCAAGGCCACGAAAGCTACGAAGGCCACGAAGGCCGCGCCCGCGACTCGAACGCCACGCGCGACAAGCGCACCCACCGAGACGCCCAGTGAACCTGAGCGCGAAGCGCCAAGCGTCGCGGCACCGTTGAGCGCGAACGTCTCGAGCGCTGCTACCACTGAGGCACCGAGCGAGGCTGCTCAAATCGCCTCCCCGAGCGAGCCAGTGCCAGAGGCTGGCCCGAAGGTCGTACGCAGCCGTGCCGTCGCACCCAAGCCTGCACCAACGCGGACTGTGTCACCCGATGGACCAACCACCATTCGCCCCACACAACGTCCGAGCGGGGAAGCGGGCGAGGGCGCGCCCCCCATGCGCCCACCGCTCAGCGCGACGGGTCGTCCGATCCCGCCGCCACCGGGACGTCCACTCAGCGCGACCGGCCGACCTATCCCGCCACCGCCAGGCGCGCGCCGACCAATGCCGGGCTCGACGAGTCGTGCCCCGGGTGCTGGAGCGCGACCAATGGGCGCACGGCCAACGTCAGGCCCCGCACGCACTGGTGGCCCTTCGCGGCCGGGCGGGCCAGGTGCTGGCTTTGGTGGACCACGAACTGGTGGCCCAACGACGGGCGCCGCTGCCGGAGCGGGTCGCCCCGGTCCTGGCGCGCGCGGTGCGGGCGGACCTCGCGGTTCGCAGCGTAAGGTAACTCGCCGGCGCCGCCGCAACGTCGAAGAGCTCGAGCCGACTCAGATGACGACGTGGCAGCCGAGTAGCGCGCCAGTGCCCGACGGTGAGATCATCATCGAACGAGGCTCAACGGCGAAGGACGTCGGCCCCAAGCTCAATCGCAGTGCCGCAGACATCATCCGCTTCTTGTTCTTGCAGGGCGAGATCGTCACGGCCGTACAGGGCCTCAGCGACGACATGATCGAGCTGTACGCCGCTGAGGTTGGCGCCGTGGTGCGCCTGGTGGACCCGGGCGAACAACAAGAGGCCGCGCTGCTTGCGAAGTTCTTTGACGAAGACGATGAGGACGACGAAGTGCCCGCTGTGCCTCGACCCCCGGTCGTTACGGTGATGGGTCACGTCGACCACGGCAAGACGATGCTCCTCGACAAGATCCGAAAGACCAATGTGGTTGCCGGCGAGGCCGGAGGCATCACCCAGCACATCGGTGCGTACCGAGTGGTGTGGAAGGGCAAGCCAATCGCGTTCCTCGACACCCCGGGTCACGAAGCCTTCACGGCAATGCGTGCTCGCGGCGCCAAGGTGACTGACATCGTGATCTTGGTCGTGGCGGCGGACGATGGCGTCATGCCCCAGACCATTGAAGCGATCAACCACGCCAAGTTGGCTGAAGTCCCGCTCATTGTCGCGGTCAACAAGATGGACAAGGAAGACGCCAATCCTGATCGGGTGCTCCAACAAATCAGCGAGCATGGTCTTGTGCCAGAGAAGTGGGGCGGGGACACGATCTGCGTCGAGATCTCAGCCCTTCAGGGCCTCGGCATTGATGAGCTGCTTGAGCAGGTCCTTCTTGTCGCTGAGATTGGCGAGCTCGCAGCGCGTCCGAGCGGACGTGCTGTTGGAACGGTGCTCGAAGCGAATCTTGAGGTCGGACGCGGTCCGGTCGCCACGGTCATGGTTCAAAAGGGCCTGTTGTCCGTAGGAGATCCGGTGGTCGCCGGCGCCGCATACGGCAAGGTCAAAGCGCTCATCAACGACCAGGGTAAGTCAATCAAGTCTGCGGGGCCGTCGACTCCGGTCCAGATCCTCGGTTTCAGCGAACCTCCCTTCGCGGGAGACGAGATGCGCGTCGCGCACGACCTGGCGCACGCACGCTCCTTGGCTGAAGCGCGCGCGCAACGTGCTCGTCTCATCGGACACCAGCCAGTCAGCTCCACCAGCGGAGCTCGCCTCGAGGACCTCTTCGAACAAATCCAGCGCGGTGAGACCGCGACACTCAATATCGTGCTCAAGGCTGACGTGCAGGGTTCGCTCGAAGCCTGCACCGAGTCGCTTCGAAAGCTCGAGCGTGATGACGTGAAACTCGTCATTGTTCATCGTGGTGTCGGCGGTATCACGGAGAACGACGTCCAGTTGGCCAAGGCGTCGAGTGCGACGATCATTGGATTCAACGTCCGTCCCGATCGTCGCAGTCGCGAACTCGCCGAGATCGAGGGCGTCGAGATTCGCACCTACGAGATCATCTACAAGTTGATCGAAGAGATCGAATCGGCGATGCTCGGACTCCTGTCACCGGTCTACGAGGAAGTCGTCACGGGCGAAGCCGAAGTGCGAGAAGTGTTCAGGGTCCCCAAGATCGGCGCGATCGCTGGTTGCCTCGTTCGCGACGGTGTCATCACACGAGGCTCCAAGGTTCGATTCCTTCGAGAAGGCACGATCATCTGGAAGGGTTCGATCACATCACTTCGACGCTTCAAGGACGACGCGCGAGAAGTGCAGGCGGGCTTCGAGTGCGGTATCGGACTCTCTGACTACCAGGATTTGAAGGACGGCGACATCATCGAAACCTTCGAAGAGCGCGTGATTCCTCGAACGGCGTAGTTCATGGCCCACTCCACCGGTGGACGTCACCCATACCCGCGTTCCGCACGAGTCAATCAGATCTTGCGTGAAGTGATATCTGACGAACTGCTTCGCATCTCTGACGTCGATGAGCAGATCGGACTGCTCACGGTGACCGGCGTCGAGACGACGCCCGACATGCGCCAAGCCATGGTCTTCTTTGATTCACTCAGTAACGACGCTCGCGCTGCTCTCGAGGAGCGTCGGGCCCAGATTCAGGCGGCTGTTAACGCCCAGACACGTCTGAAGCGCACGCCCAAACTGTCATTCATGGCCGATCCGGCGGTGGCGAGCGGTACGGCTGTCGAGGACATCATTCGTCGCCAGCACCATGACGACCAATAACGGCCTCATACTGATCGACAAGCCCCGGGGTGTCACGAGCCATGACGTCGTGGCTCGCGTGAGAAAGATCCTGGATGAACGCCGCGTTGGTCACGCCGGGACGCTTGACCCTATGGCGACGGGACTCTTGGTCCTCGGCATTGGACCAGCGACGCGACTCCTTCGATTCGCCCAAGGCGAGACGAAGCTCTACACCGGCACCTTTCGACTCGGCGTCCACACCGACTCCCTCGACGCCGAGGGTCAGGTCATGTTCATGAAGCCCGTGCCACGAATCAGCGCAGAGCAGATGTCGTTGGTCGCTCGAAGCATGCAGGGCCCCCAATTGCAGACGCCACCAATGGTGTCGGCGCTGAAGGTCGCCGGAAAGCGACTTCACGAACTCGCGCGCCAAGGGGTTGAAGTGGAGCGAGAGCCACGTTCGATCACCGTTCAGCGCTTCGAGGTTGCCGCCACCGCTGACGAGACGCTCTGGGACTTCGAAGTCGAGTGCTCGGTTGGCACGTACGTACGGGTGCTGGCGAGTGATTTGGCGCAGCGCTTGGACACGGTGGGCCACCTCACGGCACTACGACGTCTAAGGAGTGGCGAACACGATGTGCAACACGCCCTCGATCTCGATCAACTCGAGCGTTGCGTCACGCAGGGTGAACACGTCGTGTCGCCCCCGCTCTCGTTCGTCGAACACCTCGAGCGGGTGCAGCTCAGCGTCGATCAGGAACGTCGGATTCGCATGGGTCAGCGAATCGACCTCGACGAGTCGTATCAATCGAGCGAGATTGCTGCGGTTGACGAACGTGGGGTGTTGGTAGCCATTCTGCGGCCACGCGCGGAGCAGTGGAAGCCAGAACTCGTCTTGCCGGTCGAGCCCGGCTCGGCCCAGTTAGGTTGAATGTCGTGAGAATCTTGCACGAACAAACCCGAGTGTCGAGTGAGCCGAGCGCAGTGGCGATTGGTGTCTTTGATGGTCTGCACCTCGGACACCAAAAGGTCCTCGAGCGTCTCATTCGTGTTTCGACGCGCCACCGCGTGCGCTCGACGGTTGTCACCTTTGACCCCCATCCGGCGTTGATCCTCGCGCCTGAGCGTGCGCCATTGCAGATTGCGACCTTGGCCCAGCGTCTGCAGGGTCTCGAGCGACTTGGCGTCGAGCAGGTCCGCATTCTCGACTTTGACGAACAACTTGCTCGCGAGGGGGCGGCGTCGTTCGTCGAACGGGTGCTCATAGAAGAGTTGAGGGTTCGTCACATCGTGGTGGGCGAGGACTTCCACTTCGGCCACAACCGTGAGGGTGACGTTGATTTCTTGGCGCGCGAGGGTGTGCTTCGTGGATTTGACGTCCAACCTGCACCAATCTTCGGCGACGGACATCGTTGGAGTTCGACCTCGGTGCGCCAGTTCCTTCAGGCCTCGCACCTGGAGAAGGCAAACGAGACCCTCGGGCGCCCCTTCACCCTGCATGGAATGGTCGTGCACGGAGACGCTCGCGGTCGCGAACTGGGCTTTCCGACCGCCAATCTCAAAGTTCACGCGCGCCAGATTCTGCCGGGTATCGGGATCTACGCGGGGGCCGTGCGCACCGTTGACGCCACGTGGTGGCCAGGAGCGATCTCAGTGGGCACGAGGCCCCAGTTCTACGACGATGGCTCGATTCTGGTGGAGGTGCATATCCCCGGTTTCAGTGGGGATCTGTACGATCAGGAGATCGACATCGCGTTCCTGTCGCACCTACGCGGAGAAGAGACCTTCACCGGAGTGAAGGAACTGGTGGCACAAATCGACCGTGACGTGGAGCAAAGCTCCGCAATTTTCGAGAAATTCACGCCTGAGCGCTACGTCCTGATAAGATAGGTCCTCGGTCAGCGACGCTGATCGTGTGGGTCGTCAAGTGGGCGGCTCGCAACGGGACCCCCGACTCATAAGGCAAATACGTTATGGCTGAGAAGCAGCAGATCATCA
>DAIEHI010000005.1 GCA_027355725.1 Acidimicrobiaceae bacterium | reverse complement strand
GAGGGCCCGCCAATCAGCTTGCACGTTATGGAGACGAAGCCCTCAGAGGGATGGCCTCTTTTTCTGTAACGGATCAAGTGTGGTCTCAGTTATAACCTCGACACCATTCACTAATCGCCAGCGATGATGATTCGTTTCGTTCGAAATGACGCGTCAGTGCAGCAAACAGAACGATCTTCACGTCGGTCCTTTGCCGAGAGAGAAGGTTCCTGACAAGGGGGTGCCATCAACGATTGCAGAACCCGCGCGGGAAGTACACGTTTGCGACTGTCAGGTCGAGGAACTGGGTGAAGAGACTATTGACTGAGGGTATACTCGTAGAGTATTCTCTGACTTATGAGTGTACCTATGGCCCTTCTTGGACTCCTTGATCGTGAACCAAGCCACGGTTATGACCTAAAGCGCGACTATGACGCCTACTTCGGCCGGGGCCGTCCCCTTCCATTCAGCCAGGTATATGCGACGCTCAGCCGCCTCGCGCGCGACGGAAAGGCGGTTGCGGGTGTGGCGGAGCCGGGCGCCGGACCAGACCGTAAGCGCTACACAATCACCGAGGAGGGCAAGAGGGAGGTCGAAGTATGGATCACTGAACCGATTCCGGCCGAGCCCCATTTTCAGACTGAGCTCTTCGTCAAAGTGGTGCTCTCTCTCATGCTTGGTCGCCACGCCGAGGACTACCTCGATGTCCAACGCACCGCGCATTTGGCCCGAATGCGTGAACTCACCATTCTCAAGCAGAAGGGCGGGGTGGTCGACACGCTCCTTGCTGACCACGGTCTCTTCCACTTGGAGGCGGACCTTCGATGGATCGACCTCACCGAGGCTCGCCTCTCATCGCTGGCTGAAGAAGTCGCCTCATGAGCGCTCTGGACAATTCCTCCGGCGTCCTCTCCGAAGGAACCATCCTGGAAGCCCGCGACCTAGTCCTTTCTTTCGGGCAAACTCCAGCGCTCCAAGGCGCAAGTCTTTCGGTCAAGAAGGGTGAGACCCTTGCCGTGATGGGCCCGAGCGGCTCGGGCAAATCTACGCTGCTGCACTGTCTGGCGGGAATTCTCGCTCCGGACTCTGGTGAGGTCTTCTTCTACGGCCAACGTCTCGACACGCTCCGCGAAGGAGATCGCAGTCGGCTTCGTCGGGAACGGTTCGGTTTTGTCTTCCAGTACGGCCAACTCGTGCCTGAGCTGACTGCAGAAGAGAACGTCGCATTGCCGCTCCTTCTCGGGGGCGTTCGTCGCGAGGAGGCACTGCGCACGGCTCAATCGTGGTTTGAGCGGCTCGAACTCGATGGATTGGAGCACCATCGCACTGGTGAGATGTCGGGGGGGCAGGCACAGCGCGTGGCATTGGCGCGCGGTCTCGTCGTCCACCCGGACGTGCTGTTTGCTGATGAGCCGACCGGTTCGCTCGACTCGCTTACTGGTGAGCTCGTGATGAATCTCATGACGCACGTCGCGCGTGAGGAGGGGTCGACAGTCATCCTCGTCACCCACGAACCTCGTGTTGCGGCTTACGCCGATCGCGAGGTCATTGTGCGTGATGGCAGAGTTGCGGCAACCTCCAGGACTTCAAGGTGATACGCCTTGGTCTCCGTTTGACGGTGGGAAGCGGCCACGAAGCGATAGCGCGCATCCTCGTCACTGCGGCGGCAATCACTCTCGGTGTCGCCCTGTTTCTGGCTGCGCTTGGTGGAGTCAACGGACTGCACGCTCAGACAAGTCGTGGTGCGTGGCTCGATACCTCGGCACAAGCGTCTCGACCGACCTCGTCGTCGAACGGATTGTGGTGGTTGGCGACCACTGACGAGTACGCCAATCAGGCGATCGACCGGATCGACGTTGCCGCGACCGGACCGAACACGCCCGTGCCTCCAGGACTTTCCCACCTGCCGGGACCAGCAGAGTACTTCGCATCGCCCGCCCTGATGACCCTTCTTCGTTCCGAGCCGGCGAACACGTTGCGCGATCGCTACCCCGGTCGCCAGATCGGGACCATCGGTGCAGCAGGTCTGCCATCGCCGAGCTCCCTGATCATCGTTATCGGTCATAACGCCCACCAACTCTCGCACGAACCAGGTGCGGCGAAAGTCGGAGCCATCCAACGTACGCCCGCCAGTTGCTACGCCTGTCAAAACGTCTCGGGGAGCGAGCCTGTACTCCAGTTCATTCTGGCGAGCGGAGGAATCGCTCTCTTGCTCCCCATCCTGATCTTGATCGCAACGGCGAGTCGGCTTTCGGCGGCGCGGCGCGAAGAACGATTTGCCGCAATGCGACTCGTCGGTGCCACGCCACATCAAATCGCGGTGATCTCCGCTACTGAAGCGGTGATCGCCGCCGTCGCGGGTGTCGCCGCGGGTTTCGCGCTCTTCTTCGCATTTCGACCGCTACTCGTTCTGGTGCCGTTCACGGGCGCACCCTTCGCTCGAGGCGATCTTTCACTGAACAGCGCTGACCTGGTGCTCGTTGTGGTCGGCGTCCCTGTTGCCGCGGTCGTGTCCGCTCGCCTCGCGCTTCGCAGGGTTCAGATATCGCCCCTGGGCGTAAAGCGCCGAGCGACGTCACGACCGCCGCGCATTGTGAGGGTCTTCCCGCTCGTCGCAGGTATCGCTGTGCTCGCGTATTTCGACATCACCGGAAAACCAAGTACCGTTGGTAACCAACTGTTCGAGGTGCTGGCGGGTTTCGCGCTCCTTGTTGTGGGTCTGGTGCTCGCGGGGCCGTGGATTACCACTGCGGGTTCTCGCCTTATGACGAAGCGGGCAAATCTACCCGCCACGCTCATTGCAGGACGCCGACTCCTTGATAATCCCAAAGCGGCGTTTCGTTTTGTCAGTGGACTCGTGATCGCGCTCTTCATTACAAGCGCCGCTGTTGGAGCACTTAGTTCCATCGCCGCGGCGAGCAACTCCAGTGGAGGGAGCGCGGGGAGGGACACCCTTGTCGAAACGCTTTGCAGTTTTTCATCGTCACACTGCCCGGTCACCGCACGAATCTCGTCCGTTCCAAGCGCGGTGCTCGCTGAACTTCACACCGTGCCCGGCGTGAGTGGTGTCACCGTCATTCACTCGGCTCCCGCTTCGTTGAAGAATTCGTATGGTGTCGTCGCTTGCGACGAGATGGTAAATACACCCGCAATCGGCAGGTGTGTTCGAGGTGCCTCGGTGGCGAATGTCGGGTATTTCCTCTCAGCGTTCCTTGGGCACAATTCTCATGCGTCGACAACGACGTGGCGTTCTGCGGACATATCTGCGGCGAGCGTCCAGCGTCGTCCGGTGGACGCGGTGGTCGTCGCGACCAATGGGTCGTCGGATTCGATCGAACGGGTGCGCACCGCGCTCGAACGCGCCTTCCCTTTCCAGGGAACACCGGTCGCAATCGACGCGCTGGATCCCTCGAACGCGCGCCTCCTCACCATGGTCCAAGACATGACCGATGTGATCATCGTTGCGAGCCTCATCATTGCCGCCTGCAGTCTCGCGGTGAACATCGGGGCGGGATTAAGTGAGCGCAAGCGTCCGTTCAGCTTACTTCGGCTCACCGGCGTTCCTCTCAGTGTCCTTCGTCGGATCCTCGTGTTCGAAAGTGTGCTCCCGCTGTTCGCCGTTTCCGCAGTATCGATCATCGTCGGTCTCCTCTCAGCTGCCCTCTATCTTCATTCTCAAGTGGGCATTTCCTTTCGGATGCCCGGCATCGTGTACTGGGTAACCGTGCTCGGTGGGCTTGCGGCGGCGCTCGCAATCATCACCTCGACATTCCCACTGCTCAATCGAATGACGGGACCTGAGGGTGCACGAAACGAGTGAACATCTCTGCGACGCCACTGCGCTCGAGGGGTACAACGAGCGAAAAATTCGAAGACATCGCCAGCTCGCGTAGCTGGGTATGGCCGGTGCTATCTGCCGCGATCGGACTGATCGCGGCAACTACTCTGTCCGCTGTCCATCGACAGGTCGATCTCGGCACGTACCTTCTGGGTGGCGCCCACGCGTTCCAACCGGACCTGTATCACGTCGTCTACCAACCCACCGGTCTCGGGTTCACCTACCCGCCGTTCGCCGCTCTATGGTTCGTGCCCCTCTCTCATTTCCCCGTCCAATTGGATCAAACCCTCTTCACCTTGATGAGCCTGGTCGCGTTCTGTTGTCTCTTGGCTATCAGCGTCAAGGTGACCAGTCCCACCCTTAGTCGGCGAAGCGTTGTCTGGTGGAGCCTTCTTTTGGTGACGCCACTGGGTCTGCTCGACCCGATCCGAGAGACGTTGTTACTCGGACAGGTGAACAATGTGCTTGGCCTGGCGGTAATTGCCGATGTGACCATGGTGCGACCCGGTCGACGTGGCTTCCTGGTGGGTCTCGCTGCCGCCATCAAGCTCACTCCCATTATTTTCATCCCATACTTCTTTCTCACTCATCAACGCGGCGCCTGGCAACGGGCGCTGGTCACATTCGTGGTCGCTGATGCCATTGGCGTCGCGGTCGCGACGAGCGCTTCCTGGAGTTATTGGATCCACGATGTCTGGTCTCCCGCTCGAGTCGGCTGGCTTCCCTGGGTCGGGAATCAGGGCGTGGATGGTGTCGTCGAGCGGCTTCTTCAACACACGATCAATGCACCTCTGTCCTTCGGTCTCACCGCTGTCGTCTCGCTCGGCGGCATGTCGATCGCCGTCAGGGCCTTTCGGTTGTCATCACCCCTGCTGGGCTTTCTCGTCATCCAAGCGACCGAGTCGCTCGCTTCGCCGGTCTCGTGGTCGCACCATTTCGTATGGGTGGTCTTCTTGATCGCGTGGCTCGCCCTCGCTGTCGACCGACCCCGTCACGGTGAGTTGTGGGCGGCCCTCGTGAGTGTCATCTTCTGGGCTGCACCCATCTGGTGGGTGCCTCATGGGCCAAGTGTGCGGTACGCCGGACACGGTTGGTCGATACTGTTGGCCGACTCGTTTTGCATCGTCATGATCGCGATACCGCTGGCGACGGCGATCCGACTAATCCGTCAGAAGACTGAGGAGCTCTCGGGTCCGAAATGGAGTTGCCACGGTTCCCTGGACACGAACTGATTGTTGATTATGCCACCTCGGCGGTCGCGTAGTACTCGGTGGGGGTCAGGTGGCCGAGAACGGCTTGGTGTCGTTCACGGTTGTAGAACACCTCGACGACAAAGCTGCCGCGCGCCTCGCGTCGCTGCTGGAGTTGGGCGACCCCGATGGCGAGGTCGCCATCTCTTACAGAGCGAAGGAGCGCCTGCGCCACTTCTATCGCACGCGCAACCCCGACGAGGCGATAACAATGATGTGAGATCTCCTCGAGCACTGCGTGTCCCGAGCGATGCCACCCGAGATCCAGAAACTCGCACACGCCATCGCGACCTGATTCGACAAGATCTACAACTTGCACATCGCGCAGGTCTTCAACGGCCCCACCGAAGCGCTGAACAAGCGCATCAAGCGGGTCGGATTCGGCTTTCGCATCTTCGCCAACTACCGCATCCGCGTCCTTCTCTACGCCGGCAAGCCCAACTGGAGAGTCTTAGGATCGATCGTCGTCAAATGAGACAGACCCGCCAGAATCCGAAGAGCCGCATAAGCTAGGCGCACTCTCAAACCTGAGCCCAAGTGGACAGTTTTCCGCGGTCGAATCGAATTGAAGCGTGTCGCGACGCTTGATTCATTGCGCTTCTGTCGGGGCAAACCCTAATTCGACAACAAGATTTTTTCGAAATGTGAGGGTTATCCCGGATTGTTAATAAAGCATTCGTTGCGTACCTTCTCAATCAAGACCGATGTCGTCGGTAACGGAGCGTGAAATGCGTACGAACGGACTTGAAGGAATCATCGTATTAGCTGCTCTTGGTGGAACGGGCCACGCCCTGCAATATTGCATCGTGACGCGTTGACACACAATAGTATATTGAGTAGCATACTCAGTATGTATAACGTCTTGAGTCCCAAATGAGTGTCCGACATTCACTGCTCGCATTGTTAAGCGAGGGTCCGAAGTACGGTTTCCAACTTCGTCAGGAGTTCGAGGCGAGTACCGGCGACGTATGGCCCCTCAACGTGGGACAGGTCTACACAACGCTCGATCGCCTTGAGCGAGACGGCTTGGCGGAGTCTGACGACATTGACGCGGACGAGCGTCAGAGAAATTTTCGAATCACCCAGAACGGTGTGGAGGAGCTGGCTCGATGGCTGCGTATGCCACCCGATCTCACACAGCCGCCCCGCGACGAACTGGTCATAAAGATTTTGGTCGCATCTCGCTTGCCCGACGTGGACGTCTACGACGTGATCCAGGTGCATCGTCGCTATCTCGTGCAGTTGATGCAGCAGTGGACTCGTCTCAAAGAAGACGAGGTTCGTTTCGACTTGGCCTTCGCTTTAGCCGTCGACGCCGAACTATTTCGTCTGGACGCCGTAGTTCGTTGGCTTGACGCCGCCGATGGTCGGCTGCGGCGCTCTCGTCAGGAATCGACAACGGACATCACTGAAGAAGTGACGCGTATCCGGCGAAGGACTGGAGCACATCGATGAGCATGTTGGAACTGCGAAATGTCTCGAAGGTTTACGGCGAGGGCGCTACTGAAGTCGATGCACTACGTAACATTGATCTCGAAGTTGATCGCGGATCGCTCGTAGCGATTATGGGACCGAGCGGTTCTGGTAAATCGACCTTGCTGACCATTGCCGGGAGCCTCGAGCTGCCCACGACCGGTGACGTCATGATTGATGGATCAAATGTGGTGGGCATGTCGCGTAACGACAAGGCACGTCTGCGGCGACGAACCATTGGCTACGTCTTTCAAGATTTCAACCTATTAGCGGGTCTTACCGCCGTAGAAAATGTCTCATTGCCTCTCGAACTCGATGGAGTGCCGATGAAGAAGGCGCGAGCTCAAGGAATGTCGGCGCTCGATGAGCTCGGACTGTCGCACCGCGCCGAACGATTCCCCGACGAACTGTCCGGAGGTGAACGTCAGCGCGTGGCAATTGCCAGGGCCGTTGTGGGCGAGCGCAGCCTGCTGCTCGCCGACGAGCCATCGGGAGCCCTCGATTCGGTCAACGGCGAAGCCGTGATGCGTATGATCCTGTCGGCGTGTCACAGGGGCGTCGCTGCGCTGGTCGTCACCCATGACGCAAAACTCGCCTCATGGGCCGATCGGGTGGTGTTCTTGCGCGATGGAAAGGCTGTCGATGAGACTTTGTCTCCTCCTGGTCCTGAGGAACTGCTCGATCACGACGCAACCAACCCCCCGGCATCGTGACTCACCACACGGACTCAGTCGGGCAACGCCCACTCGACGGAGGTATGCCCGCTCGCCGCGCAGTGACGCGATGGGCGTGGAGGCTTCTTCGACGCGAATGGCGACAGCAATCATTAGTGCTGGCGCTGATTACGCTTGCCGTGGCGGTCACCACTGTTGGCGTGGGGGTCTCGACGAACACGCCGCTATCGCCCTACGTTGGATTTGGCAACGCCCAAGACATGGCGACGTTCTCAAATAGCAGCGCGTCGACGATGGCAACGATTGCGTCGTGGCATAAACGCTATGGAGCGGTCGATGTCATCGACAACGAAACGGTGACGGTGCCGGGGTCCGTGGACACCTTCAGTCTTCGCGCACAGAACCCTTATGGCCCGTACGGCCAGCCTCTTCTCGCACTGGTGTCGGGGCATTTGCCGACGAAGACCGGTGAGGTGGCGATGACCTCAGGGGTCGCTTCGGACTTCAATCTCAGGGTCGGGAGCGATTGGACTGTGAAGGGAGTCACGCGCAAGGTCGTCGGTATTGTCGAGAACCCAAAGAATCTCTTGGATCAGTTCGCCCTGGTGCTACCCGGGCAGGTGACTACACCAACCAGCGTGACGGTCCTCTTCGACGCGCCCGTGGGAACGCCTTCCAAATCGCTCGGACCTAACGTGATTACGCCGATGTCTGTAGCTCAAGGCAACCTATTGAATCCCGAGACCATCTCCATCGCACTCGTCACAATGGCGATGCTTTTGATTGCACTCGTCGCCATTGCGGGGTTTACCGTGCTCGCCCAACGTCGCCTTCGGTCGATCGGAATGCTCGGCGCGCTCGGCGCCACCGATGAGCACATCAAATTGGTGGTCCGAGCGAACGGTGTGTTCGTCGGGCTCGTCGGTGCGGTCGTGGGTTTCGTCGTGGGATTCGCGGCGTGGCTGGCGTATCG
Source organism: Acidimicrobiaceae bacterium (assembly GCA_027355725.1). Classification (GTDB taxonomy): domain Bacteria; phylum Actinomycetota; class Acidimicrobiia; order Acidimicrobiales; family RAAP-2; genus RAAP-2. The sequence continues at coordinate 7,522 of DAIEHI010000005.1, read as the reverse complement.
CCCTCACCTCGAAGTGAGTGCACATCACGTCATCGGCGTGTTCCAATTGCCCTGGATCGTGATCGTCGTGGCCGTCGCGCTCGCCGTAGCGGCTGCCTATTTTGCCGCGACGCGGCCCGCACGCGCAATGATACGGATCTCCACGGTGTCAGCGCTGGCCGGCCACCCGGCCCCACCGAAGAAGTTGCATCGTTCCGCGGTTCCCGGTGTCGTGCTCGTCGTCGTTGCGTTCGTACTCGTAGGCGTCGCCGGTGCGAGAGGTGGCAACGGTGGCGGCATGGCGGCGCTGGTAATCGGTTTCGTCACCTTGACGGTTGCGGTCGTATTGCTGTCGCCATTTCTGCTCACGGTGCTCGACAGATTCTCTCGTCGCGCACCGCTCGCCATTCGAATGGCGATGCGTGACCTCGCCCGCTATCGGGCACGATCGGGTGCGGCCTTGGGCGCGATCAGTGTTGGCGTGCTCATCGCCGTGGTCGTCATCATCGCGACAGCGGCGCGCTTTGGCAACGCGCTCGACTACGCCGGCCCCAACCTTTCATCAACGCAGCTCATTATCTACACGCCGAACGGTCCTTATGGTCCGGGTGGTCCTGGCAATTCGAGTAAGGGCGGTGGTGTCCCAACGACATCGTTGGCGCCAATGGCGCAAAGTGCGCGCGCCATCGCGGCAGCTCTGGGCTCTCATGTGGTCATCAAACTCGAGACCACCAGCGCAACGTTGCAACACGCCGCGTCCGGCCGTAGTTTCTCGGGCCCGCTCTACGTGGCGACGCCCCAACTCCTCAGGGCATTTGGGATAGGGAAGTCCGCTGTAGGTCCAACCACCGAGATCCTCTCTATGCGACCTGGGTTCGCCGGTCTTAGCAAAATGCAGATTGTCTACGGCAACTACTACAGCGGCCAGGGCAGCGGGCCGGGCCGCAGCGAATCGTGGCCTTGTCCCACGAGCGACTGCCTGGCGAATCCTTCCATGCAGGAGATCAGCTCACTGCCTGCGGGAACGTCAGCGCCTAACACGGTCATAACCGAGTACGCGGTGAAACGTCTAGGACTCACGCCCATCACGTCGGGTTGGTTAGTCAAGACCTCCAAGCCCTTGAGCGCGGGGCAGCTCACGGGTGCTCGCAGTACCGCTGCGGCGGCCGGTTTGTCAATCGAGAGCAAGTCGAGCATTCCGACGTCGGCCACCATCATCGACTGGGCAACATTTGTTGGCATATTGCTTGCGCTGGGTGTCCTCGCCATGACAATCGGACTGATCCGTAGCGAGACGGCCGACGATCTTCGAATCCTCGTGGCCAGCGGAGCCAGCAGCGGCACTCGTCGTAGCCTGACAGCGGCGACCGCGGGCGCACTCGCCTTTGTCGGCGCAGTCGTTGGTACCGCCGCGGCATACGTCGCGATGATTGGCTTTAGCCGCACGAATGCCTTGGACGGGATTAGCTCGCTGGCGTCAGTTCCGGTGGCGAACCTGCTATTGATACTTGTGGTCATGCCGTTGGTGGCGGCGATGGTCGGGTGGCTCGCTGCGTGGCGAGAACCAAAGGGCCTCTCGGGACGACTCATCCAGTAATCGCGCAACCCATCAACGCCCCACGTCGCCTTCTCGCTGGAATTGGAGTCGGCACAGCACTCCAGGTTGTCGGTTCGTTTCAGAGACGGTGTTGCGGGTCATCGCTGTGGTTGAGCAGAACCTGAGCCAGAAACGGGCAAGCATCGTTCGCTGCAATCGATTGACATCGCTCGCGTATTTGAAGGAAATCTGCTGAAGTCCGAAGGCGCTGTCAGAATCACAGCTCGTCCGATCAAAATGGAATTGACTGAATTCACTCGAAACGGGCTCGACTCTCACCTTGGGGGAGGCCGCATACTTGCAATGTCGCGTAAGAACGCGATGAAGGGGGAGGACGAGGTATGCAAGAAGTCAGCATCGGTGAGTTCGCACGGCGCTCGCGCCTGTCGATTAAGGCACTGCGCCTCTACGACGAACTCGGTGTGTTGACTCCTGCGCGCGTCGTCGCCAACTCCGGCTACCGGTACTACGACGTCGCGCAGCCTGAAGCCGCGCGACTCGTCGCCACGCTGCGTCAGCTCGAGTTTCCACTGGCGGCCATCAAGGAACTGCTCGCATGTGATCCAGCGGATGCGGCGGAGAAGATAACGCTGCACTGGCGGTCGGTCGAGTCCGCGCTTGAAGCACGTCGTACTCTCACGGGCTATCTGGTCAGCAGACTAAGAGGAAAGAGGACTGATATGTATGACGTTGCCACACGAGACATACCTGAGCGGAGCCTGCTCAGCCTGAAGCGAAATGTCGACGAAGAGGGCGCGTGGGCGCTCGGCAAGGAATTCATCGCGATCCTGCGCGAGCGATCACTGCCGAAGATGGAGGGGCGTGAAGGTGCCATGTTCTCCATCTACTGGGGCGAGGTGAGCGCCGACAGCGACGGTCCCGTGGAGTGGCGCAAGCCAGCTCCCGATGCCGACGCGCACGCGCTCTTGTCCCACTACCCGGAGTTGACTTTGCGGAGCGAACCCGCACATCGTGAGGCGTACGTCGCTTTACCGAACGACGGGCTACCGACTGGTCCGGGCGGGGACCCAGGGGAGCAGTGGCAGCTCGCGTCGGAGGCACTGCAGACCTGGGCGGAGAGGAGCGGTCTCAACCCCGCCAGTCTCACCCTGAAGCCTGAGGATCCTGTATGGAAATAGCCCAAACGTTTGAATCGATGGCCTGACCCCGCTGAACTGAGCCACTGGACCACTAACAGGGGTCCTCGCATAACTATTTAGACACTCATCGACCTTCAGTAGAGTGTCGCCAAGGAACTCACGCTGACAATATTTTTGATTTTCGCGTGAGCCTTTGCTATCAGGTGCCGAACCCTATGATCGCACGACCGGCGTTGTAGAGGGAACTCGCGACGATGCGGGGATCACTAAGGTAGCCGCTGACCATTGCGCCGTCGCGCAGCATGACTAGTTCATCCGCGACCTCCCCTCCGTTGGGGACGTTCATCCCCTCCAAAAGTTCCTCGATCTCGTGCTTGAACCAACGGCGATGCGCGTCAACAACTTGGCGCACAGGATGTTGCGGGTCGGGGTATTCCGCGGCGGCGTTAATGAAGGGACAGCCTCGAAAGCCGGGACTGCAACTCTCGGCTCCGATGGCCTCGGCAATGATGCGAAACACATTGGGAATGTCGTCGCCCGTCGATTGGCGCACCGCGAGGATGGCGTTACGCTCCCACTCGGCTCGCCGTTGCAGGTACGCCACGATCAGGTCGTCTTTCGAAGGAAAATGACGATAGAAGGTGACCTTGGTAATTCCCACCAGGTCGATGATCTTCTCCGCACTGACCGCACGTAACCCTTGGGCATAGAAGAGCTGGGTGGCCGCGTCAATGATGCGCTCACGCATCGAGACTTTACCCACTGGCACCTGCGCCCCACCCTCAGTGGGGGTTACATCCGCCCTCGTCATCTCGTCCATAACTTTGCCCTTCTTCATTTTGCCGTATTTCTCGAACTTGTACTTGCGCTTCTCCATGGTTCAGTCTAGGGTGTCTTGTAGAGTTACTAGTAAGTCTACCTGGAGGTTATTATGACAAAGTCCCCAATTCCTATTATCTTCATCCACGGCCTGTGGATTCACTCGGATGCCTGGCAGGAATGGATTGAGTTTTACCGCGCGGCCGGTTACGACCCGACGGCCCCGGGCTGGCCTGGGGATTCGTTCGATGTCGAGAAGACCCGCAACAACGCCGATGCCCTCGCGAACAAGGGCATCGACGACATCACGCGCCACTACGCCAAAATCATTGGCGGCCAGGCGGCCATGCCCATCGTGATCGGACACTCCTTTGGCGGCCTCATCGCCCAGAGGCTTCTCGGTGAGGGGCGCGCCGCAGCCGCGGTCGCGATCGATCCGGGTCAGATTAAGGGAGTCAAACCGTTGCCGTTCGCGCAGATCCGCTCCGGTTTGCCGGTCCTGTCGAGGCCCGGCAACAAAACTAAGACAGTTTCGCTGACTAAAAGGCAGTTCCGATACGGCTTCGGCAATGCGTTGAGCGAGAAGGAGTCGGACGAGCTCTTCGAGAAGTGGACGATTCCCGGGCCGGGCCGTCCATTGTTCGAAGCCTCCGCAGCGAACTTCAAGAAGGTGTCGCCAGCGGCGGTCGACACACGTCGAAACGACCGAGGGCCGCTTCTCATCATCGCCGGCGGTCAAGATCACACTGTCCCCGCAGTGGTGGCGAGGGCCGCATACAAGTTGTACGGCCGCTCGAGCGCGACCACCGACTTGCACGAGTTCCCCGATCGAGGGCACTCCCTTGTCCTCGACCACGGTTGGCGCGAGGTGGCCGACTTCACCCTCAACTGGCTGCACTGCCAAGGGCTCTAACCAACTTGCCTCAAGTCTTGCCCCGTATCACCCAATCCCAATATGAAAGGAAATGCTATGCAATCCAACCTAAAGATGAGGAAGCGACAGCTTGGCCTCACCCTCGTGAGCCTCGTCGCAGTCGCTGCAGTCTCGGTTCCGAACGCTGGTGCCACCGCCAACGCCAGTGGGCATTCAAATGTCACCATCGTGCTCGAACACGGAGCGTGGGCCGACGGCTCCAGCTGGGACGGCGTCGTCGCTCAGTTACAGAAGGACGGTTACAGCGTCGACGTACCGCCGAATCCATTGCGCGGCCCGAGCATTGACTCCGCGTACTTGGCCAGTTACCTCAAGACCGTCTCTGGTCCCATTGTGCTTGTCGGGCACTCCTACGGAGGTTTCGTGATCACTGAAGCGGCAACCGATGACAGCAACGTCAAGGCACTCGTCTACGTCGACGCCTACATTCCTGCTAAGGGTGACACCATTGGCAGCATCAACAAGCAATTCCCGGGAAGTCAACTCACGCCGAGCACACTCTCCTTCGTGCCCTCTTCCGGTGGGGTCGTCGATGTCTACATCAAGCCCAGCGAATTTCGGAGCATCTTGGCCAATGACCTCTCGGCCAAGCAAGCCGCAGAACTTGCCGCTACCCAGCGTCCGATTGCTGCGTCAGCGCTGACCGAACCGGCCGGACCGCCCGCGTGGACCAGTATTTCGAGTTGGGACGTTATCGGTACTGAGGACCACGCTATTCCCGTGGCCGCACAACGATTCATGGCTAAGCGTGCCCACGCCACCGTTACCGAGATCAAGGCGTCACACCTGTCGATGATCTCGCAGCCGGAAAAGGTCACCGCCGTTATCGAAGCTGCCGCACAAAAAGTCAACTAACGGCGAGTAACACTACGCGGGCGATGTCCCCCACTAATGGGCATCGGCTATCCGGGCTGGATAATTTTCTGGCCCGGATAGCCGATGCAGCTAGAGGTATGGTGTCTCGCCTTCTCATGACAGACGACGTGGAAATCTGACTCTGTTCACGGGGTCTGCCAATCACGCCATCGCAGAGAAAACTGCTTTCAACCTGCACATATTGCGACCGTTGGGAACCACGAGCTTGAACCTTCAAGGTTTTCCTGTGGGTTCAACTTCTGGTTATACACAGTCTGTAGTGGGCCGCCCGGGTTTCGATCCCGGCACCTTGGGATTAAAAGAGGGATACGCATGGTCGGTCTGGTCCGGTGGGGTCGGAATCATCCGAGATCCAAAGGAAACTTGTCCGGTGCGGTCGGATCTGTCTGGTGGCGTCGGAATGGTCCGTGGGAAATCGCGTGGGATTTTTGAGTGACCAGAATCGTCCAGCGTGAGGGTCCAGGGCGGGCCCCCGCGCTGGAGGATGTGACGATCATAAGCAATCGAAAATCCTCAAAAATCAAAACTCGCGATTCTTGGAACCGTGCAGCGGACCATGGTGGAGTGTGGATTCCTCAAACCCATTGTGCTCGTCACCTGTATCCAGCCTTGGTATACTTTAACTATGATGATAGATAAAGATAACAACTTGTCCGAAGAGACGGAGTCCGGTTCCTCCATCGTTTTTCGACTGGACCCGCGCTCGGGCGTGCCCACCTACCTCCAACTCGTCCAACAGGTAGAGAACGCAATCCGGCTCGGCTACTTGCGTCGGGGCGACCAACTCCCTCGCATTAGAGATGTCGTCACTTCCCTGTCCATTAATCCCAACACGGTGCTCAAGTCGTATCGGGATCTCGAGCAGAAGGGCCTCATCGCGGCGCGTCCGGGTCTCGGGACCTTCGTGGAGGCGGCCCCGGAAACGGTGGGGCTCAGTGAACTGACGACGCTTCGTCGCAGTCTCGTCACGGGGTGGCTGCGCGAGGCCACGGAGACCGGCCTTGATGAGGACGGGATCGTCGCACTGTTCACGAGCGCGTTAGGGGATTTCCGTAAACGACCCGACGAGCACCGAGAGACGTCGCGCCAGAATCGCGCCGCGCCGGGCGCAAAGGGGGGAGCCGCGTGAACGTCGTCGAGAGCTTCGGGCTCGGAGTGTCCTATCGGGGTACTTGGGCGCTTCGCGACTGCACCCTCGAGGTACCCGAAGGGCATATCGTCGCCCTCGTCGGATCGAACGGAGCGGGCAAGACGACCCTGCTCCAGTGCGCGGTCGGACTCACTGCACCAACAACCGGGGAGATAACCGTTCTCGGCGGCATCGGGGCCGGGTCGCCCGACGCCCTTGAGCGCGTCGCCTTCGTGGCACAGGAGGCACCGTTGTATCGCCACATCACGGCGCGAGCCATGCTCACCGTGGCGGCAAACATGAACCAGCACTTCGATCGGAACCTGGCTGAAGCGCGCCTGGCGACTCTCGACATCCCTCTTGATCGTCGAATCGGCAGGCTCTCTGGCGGCCAACAGGCTCAACTTGCTCTCGCACTGGCGCTCGCTCGACGGCCAGAGTTGCTTGTGCTCGATGAGCCGCTCGCACGGCTCGATCCGCTCGCACGTCATGAAGTAATGGCAGTCGTCATGTCCGCAGTTGCCGAGGAGGGTCTTTCGGTGATTTTCTCCTCGCACGTCGTGTCCGAGTTGGAACGGGTGGCCGACTACCTCATCTTGATGAGTCACGGTCGAGTCCAGATGGTGGGAATAATTGACGATCTTCTGTCCAAGCACGTGGTGTTGAGCGGGCCAACTGACGACGCGGAGAGGGTTGCCGAGTTGTTCGCTGTCGTCCAGTCGCAGCATGCGGGGCGACAAACTCAGTTCGTCGCACGAATCGATGCGTCGGCGGAGTACCCGAAGGGCTGGGTGGCCGAGAACATCTCGCTCGATGAACTCGTGCTGGCCTACTTGCGTGAACCATCCGCCACGGCGATGTCTGGCCCGCTTGCGGTTTCAGCGAATCGTGCGGGGAGGTGAGGCGGTGACGACGATCACTTCTTCGTCGGTGGCACCGCGCGACCACAGCCCCTTCGGACAACGCGTCTCGTGGCTTCGCCTGATGCACGTTGCTCTGATCCAGCAACGCGCAGCGCTGATTACCATTTTCGTAGCGTTTGTCACCCTCGTCATCGCCATCGTCATCGGTCGTGACGCCGTCAGTGC
>DAIEHI010000193.1 GCA_027355725.1 Acidimicrobiaceae bacterium | reverse complement strand
GACATAAAAGACTTGTAGCGAAACTCATGACTCCCTTTTCATCGTTCGGGCTTTGGCACCTGGTGTGGAGAGCGAATCGCCCGGGTCCCACACTGGTTGTCGCGACTTCAAAGGGCCCGCCCCTCAGTCGCTCTTGATGACATAACAATTCTTACGCCTCATCGCGTCCATGTCAAGTGCCAATCTCGATGGCCTCGACCTAGCCTCTTAGATATGACCCATTCAGACGTGCCGTGGACGCTCGGATCAGATGATTTCGATCTCGCGCGCGTCGCGATGTTAAAGCAGTCCACCTCCATAGCGATTGTCATACCGGCGAAGAACGAGGCGGCGACCATTGGTGCGGTGCTCGAAGCGGTAAAAGCGCGCCCCGAGTTCATTGACGAGTTAGTGGTCGTCAATGACCATTCGAATGATGACACCATGACGGTGGCGGATCATCACGGAGCGCGTGTCGTCACGCCCCATGGTGAAGGCGGCAAGGGTGAAGCCATGAGAGCCGGCCTCGAAGCGACGAGCGCCGATTTGGTGGTCTTTCTCGACGCTGATGTGCTCAACACGACCTCGGAATTCGTACCTCGTCTGGTCCAGCCGCTCCTCGAACGTCCCGAGATTCAATTCGTGAAGGGCTACTACGAACGCCCCTTGCACAACATGCCTACGGGCGGTGGAAGGGTGAATGAGTTGGCGGCGCGTCCGATCCTGGCCCTGCTGTACCCCGGCCTCGGTGAGATACGCCAGCCCCTCGCCGGGGAGACCGCGGGGCGACGCAGCGCATTTGAATCCATCACCTTCGAGTCCGCCTACGGCGTTGAGATCGCGCTACTCATAGACATCGCTCGCACGTATGGAGTGCACAGCGTTGCACAAGTGGACCTCGGCGTTCGACGCCACCGCAACCGACCACTCGATGAGCTTCGTCCAATGGCCGTTGACGTCCTTCGTGCCGCGCTCGGCAGATTCAAAGTTTCGCTGCCGCCACAGATGTGACTCAGCCCTTGATGGCGCTATCTGGTCCTAAGAGCACGATCACATCATCGGACGATGCCCCGGGGACGGGACGCAGTCCGTTGAGCGGCTGAACCGCGGAGATACTCAATTTGAGTTCGACCGCGATTTGGCGAGCCGCCCACTGATAACCAGGATTGAAATAGATCGTTGTCTTGGCGGTGGTGGGACCATTCACCTCGGGCAGCGTGTCCCAACCAAACGTCATGAGTTGTTGGGTATTGGCGCGAGCCAACCCCGTGATGGTGGTGCCGTTTGCGACTTGTACGCGAACCTTCGACTTGGGGACCAGACTCGTCGTGGTGGTCGGGCCGGTTGGCGCTGCGGTCGTGGTCGTAGTGGTGGTACCACTCACCGGTGTGGCACCGGAATTACGCAGCATGACAAAAGTCGCACCTACGAAAAGTACGAGGATCACGAGGACTACCGCCAGGGACGGCTGGTAGTGGGAACCCTCATTGTGCGAGCCGTGCTGTGGGTGTGAAACGTCACTCATCTGAGCAAGCCTAGAGCGGCGCGCCAACATTCACTAACCTAGATAATTCCGAGCCGGTGTGGCGCAGTCTGGCAGCGCAGGCGATTTGTAATCGTCAGGTCGGGGGTTCGAATCCCTCCACCGGCACTAAGGAGGGGTCATGGAGTCATTTCGTAGAATTTCGTCCCTATTGAAGGAATTCCGGACGTTCGCAATCAGAGCAAACGCCATCGACCTAGCGATTGCCGTGGCTCTGGGTGGCGCCTTCACGGCGGTCGTCCAGTCAATCGTTGCTGGTCTGTTCACCCCCCTCATCGCTGCGATCTTCGGTCAGGCCAACTTCACGGCGCTCTACTTCACCATCAACGGGAGCAAATTCCAATACGGCTTGTTCGTCAATGCAGCGATCACACTCGCCGTCGTGGCGGCAGCCTTGTTCTTCTTAGTCGTGAAACCACTCAACGCAATCCGACGCCGACTTGGTCACGACACCAGCCCGCCACCGCCCATGGCCGCATGCCCGGCATGCTTGACGGATATAGACACCCGCGCCCGGCGTTGCCCGGCGTGCACCGAAGTCCTCGCTGAGGGCTGGAGCCTCTGAACATCAATTCGCGAAGATCTCGACACGGCGAAACATCGCCGCGGTGAACCCGGAGATTTCTCCTTCGCCGCGTACCAACATTTTGATGCGAGGAACGCCGAATCGTGCCAATTGCGCGCGTAGATACTCAATGACGCGAACTGCACGCTGTGTGCTCAACGTCATATGAAGAGCACGGGAGCCTGGACCTGAGTCGTAGCCAAAGAGCGAAAGCGTCGCGAATTTCTTCGAGCGTATTTTCGCAGCAACGACACGAATCTGGGCACGAAGGACATTACTCAACTGGGTTGAATCACTGGGGAATGGACCAACGGATCCAATCAGCACCGTCTCTGACGCCGTCGAACTCACCTTCGACCACTGGGCATACAACGTCGATGTTCCGCTCAAAGTGAATTGAGAGCCAATCAAATAGTTCGTGCCGCTGTCGTTCGCCGCGGTATTCCATCCACTGAAGACAAATCCTGAGCGGACCATCCCCTTTGAACCCGGCACGGTCACCGTCGTACCATTCACGCCGGAGTCCTCAGCGATGGTCCCCGTTCCTAGATTTGGGGAGAACGAAAGAATGGCAGGCGGGGTTGCCACCCACTGTGCAAATGCCGTTTCGGATATTGAAGGCGTCAGGGTGCTGCCCCCTTCACCTAGAACTTGGCCGCCAGTTGCAGATGTGAACCAGCCTTCGAATGTGAATCCTGGATATGAGAGAGTGCTGGCGAGCGGCAGGGTAACCGTTGAACCAATAGTGAATGAAATCGCGGGTAGGACCCCTGCGGCTCCTCCAGTGGAGAAATTGAGAACCAGAATTGTGGGTGGAGGACTTGGCTGATTAACGGTCGTCACTGTTCCGACAGTGGTGACTGCGGTCCATTGGGCGTAGAGGGCCAAATCAGCCGAAAATGAATATAAGGCTCCATCCGAATATGGAATTCCCGAACCGTCCGCAGCGGTATTCCAACCCGCGAATGAAGAGCCTGACTTGGCGAATGCAGGACTCAGCGCGGAGAACAGTGTTAAATCCGCAGGTGCGTTCAGTGTTTGATACGTATTGACCGAATCGGAGGGACTGTCATTTTCATAGAAGGTGACTGGATGAAATGCATTCAGCGCATACGCGTTCACGGGAGTGATCAATTCGATACACGGAGAGAGAAACAGGACAGCCAGGAGTAGGCGTAGCAGTGATCTTGACCAGGTTCGCATCGTATTCCTTCATTGAGTGGAATGTGCGCCTGGGCAATCAGCCGTACCTAAGACATACTCACTTGTCGCATTGCAATTCGGTGCCACGAATCGTGAGTCGATTCTCTTGCTCTGCGAATCATAAGCACATCGGTCGCCAAGTTAGGGCAACTGCTACTTAACTTTCGAGAACTTGCTTCGTTGTCGGGCGACTTCGAATGCGGCAACCGACACCGCCACGCCAGCGTTGAGCGAACTGATCTTGCCCAACTGAGGTATCGAGACCACAGCGGCGCACCGCTTTCTCGTGAGCGCGGCGAGACCCTTTTCTTCCCCGCCGACGATGAGTGCCACAGGAGTCGAACCCAGGTCGAGGTCGTAGAGGGAATCCTTCGACTCTCCGGCAAGCCCCACTGTGAGAACGCCTGCCTTGTTCAATTGATCAATGGCCGCGGGTACTCCCCCGACGTCACAAAACGTCAGATACTCAATCGCGCCGGCCGCAGTCTTGGTCACCGTCGGTGAAATTCGAGCCGACCGGTGACGTGGCACGACGACACCTGTGACGCCTGCCCCGTCGGCACTTCGCAGCATCGCACCAAGATTGCGCGGGTCCGTGACGCCATCGCAGACGAGCAGAAACGGGTGGTGAACTGAAAGGAGCGTATCGAGGTCAACGGTTTCGAGTCGACTGCAGATGGCCATGACACCTTGATGGCCTTCGGTTCGAGCTTCACGATCCAGGCGAGCCATGGAGATGACCTGAACCGGGACCCGTTGGCGCTGAGCCTCTAGTTCAATTGCGTCAAGAATCTCAGAGGGATCCTGCGCTTCGGCGACGAAGATGCGTTGGATGGCTCGACGGCGAGCCTTCAAGAGTTCGAGCACGGCGTGGCGCCCTTCGACTTGCTCTCCACCCAAGCCCTCCTTGTCACGATTGGGTGATCGGCGTGGACCGCCAACTTGACCTCCCGTCATGGGACGCCCACCCTGTCGGGGCGGGCGAGCGCGCGGGGCACCTCGGCGAGGGGCGGGGCGTGGACTCATCAGATCTCCTCAACTAACACAACGGCGCTCGCCGCGATGCCTTCGACGCGGCCCAGTGCACCAAGACCTTCAGCGGTGGTGGCTTTCACCGAGACGACCGTGCCCAGCATCTGGGTGAGTTCCTCGGACATCATTGGCATGAAGTCTGCCAGTTTGGGGCGCTCGGCGATGATGGTGATGTCGGCCGAGGTGACCCGGTAGCCCGCCTCGGCGACGAGGGCGAGCGTCGCTTCGAGGAGCCGGCGCGATGGCACGTCGGCGAACCGAGGGTCGCTGTCGGGGAAATGACGCCCGAGGTCCCCGAGATTCGCAGCACCGAGTAGGGCGTCACAAAGCGCGTGGGTTGCCACATCAGCGTCGGAGTGTCCGACCAGTCCCCGTCCGTCGGGGATGTGCACGAGTCCAAGCCACAGTTCGCGTGTGACGTCGTGACTCGTGCGATGCACGTCAATCCCGTGACCGATTCTCATCAGACGTTCCTCACGAGTTGCGCCACTCGCATCAAGTCGCCGGGCTCGGTGATCTTGATGTTGGCTCGTTCACCTTCGACAATGACCACCCGTGCGCCGAGGGCTTCGACGAGTGACGCGTCGTCGGTAGCCTCATCGGCGTGCTCGTGAGCGCGCACCAGTAGTTCTCGGCGGAATGCTTGAGGGGTCTGGACCGTGACGAGGTCGCCCCGTGGCACAGTCTCTCGAACGACCAGGGTCTCGCCTTCGCTGTCCACCCGCTTCACGGTATCGGTGATGGCGAGCCCGGGTACCGCGGCGTCCGCACCGTCTCGCACCGCCGCCACGACTGATTCGAACAGCGCCGCACTCGCCGCCGGACGTGCGGCGTCATGGACGACGATCACTTGCGCGTCACCACATTGGCTGAGCCCGGCTCGCACGGAACCCGCACGGCTGGCGCCACCGGCGACGATGATGTCGGCACCCTCGCCGCTACCGCTGTAGTCCTCAGGCACGACCAGGACCACGCGTGAAGCGACGCTTCGTGCGACGCGCACACTGTGCGCCGCGACCGAATCCTCACCAATCAGTTCGAACTGCTTGGGTCCACCAAATCGGGCCCCTTGACCGCCGGCCACGACAATTGCGGCCACGTTCATGGCTAGGGGAGGACCGAGGCGAGCTTTTCTTCAGCCGCTTCAGTGTCGACGTTCAAGGCAAAGGTCAACTCCGAAACGAGGATCTGGCGCGCTCGGGTGAGCATGCGCTTCTCTCCTGCCGACAGACCCTTGTCCTTGTCGCGAATCGAAAGGTTTCGAACCACTTCGGCGACCTGATAGATGTCGCCCGAACGGAGCTTCTCGGAGTGGTTCTTGAAGCGACGCGACCAGTTCGTCGGCATTCGCGCTTCCTTCTTTCGAAGCACGGCGAACACCTCTTCGACCTCTTCGTCATTGATGACGTCTCGAAGGCCCACAGACTCAGCATTCGCTACCGGCACCATGAGCACGAGGTCGGTGTAGGCGACCTTCAATTTGAGGTAATCCTGTTTGACGTCAAAGGCGGTCATCTTCTCGATCTTCTCCACGGTGCACGCGCCGTGGTGGGGATAGACGAGACGATCTCCCTTTTTGTACTTACGTGAGGTCATAAATCAAGTTCTCCTCAAAGAAAATCCGCCCAGTGGGGCGTTAGGGGGATTAACAATTCTACCGCACTTTGCTCATAACGTGTCACTGCGCACTGCGCTGATGGCCTCGATGAGCGAACTGCAGCGCAACACGCTGATGCCGGCCACGTCCTCGAGCTCACCCTCCTTTGGGACGATGATCGTGGTGGCACCCAGTCGCTGGGCCTCTCGAACCCGTCTTGTGAGGCCAGAAACGCCTCGCAATTCGCCCGCCAGTCCCACTTCTCCCACCGCAGCGACCGTGCGCGGTACCGCGAAATCGAGTGCCGCAGACGCAACGGCGAGCGCCAAGGCGACGTCCACGCCCGGCTCGTTCGCGGGTAGTCCCCCCGCCGTTGCAGCAAAGACATCCGACGTACTGATATCCACGTCACAACGCGCCTCAAGCACCGCGAGTAGCAGGGCGAGACGCTGGGAGGACACTTGGTGGGCGACTCTTCGTGGCGAGCCCGAGCTCGACGCGACCAGGGCCTGCATCTCAACCAGCATCGACCTCGACCCGTCATTGGTCACGCAGTAGACAACACCGGGCACGCTCAACTGTGGGCCGCGCAGTGCGACGCCGGCGTCGGGCAGTTCACGAAGACCCTCGTTCACCATCTCGAGCAATCCGACCTCACCGGTCGGGCCGAAGCGGTGCTTGAGGGCCCGGATGAAGCGAAGCGTCCCGTAGCGGTCACCCTCGATGCGAATGACGGTGTCCACGAGGTGTTCGAGCGTGCGAGGGCCGGCGAGTTCGCCATCCTTGGTGACGTGACCGACCAGCACCAGGGCGATACCGCGTGACTTGGCCACACTGCACAGGCGCTCAGCGCTGTGACGCACCTGGGGTACTGACCCGGCCGCACCCGTGAGCGCGTCGTCACTCATCGCCGAGATCGAATCGACGACGCAGAGTGTGGGGCGAAGCGAGCTCATCAACTCCTCAGCAACCCCCACGCTCGTCGTCGCACAGACCTGCAAGGCTGCGGGAATGTCACCAAATCGCCGCGCTCGACGAGCGACCTGGGACGCGGATTCCTCGGCCGCGACGAGGACCACCGACGAACCCTCCATCGCGAGTTGGCGAAGCGCCATCAGGGCCAGGGTCGATTTGCCGACGCCGGGCTCACCGAAGAGCAGTGTGGTCGAACCCGCCACCAATCCACCACCGAGCACTCGGTCGAGCTCGGCCACACCCGTAGACGTCCGATCGCTTGCCTCGTCGCCGACGTCGCGAAGCGACGTCGAAACAAAGGGCGCTGCGGGTGTTGTGCTGAGACGCTCCTCGTCGAGTGTGTTCCACTCCCCACAACCCGGACACCGACCCACCCATCGTGGCGAGTTCGTCCCGCATTCACGACAGACGTGTACCGAGCGAGTCTTCACCCCAGAGACACTACGGGTGTGCTGTGACGTCTAGGCGTTGGGCGAGAGGTCTTCGAAGTCCACTGAAGGCGGTAAGCCCTCGACACCTTCGAAGGTGAGGTGCTCTCCATCGGCGTCCTGAATGGCGTCTACGACAATGGTCTGACCGGCACGGAACTCCTTGAAGAGGATCTTCTCACTCAAGACGTCCTCGACGTAGGTCTGAATCGCCCGACGAAGGGGACGTGCCCCGAGTTCGGGGTCATAACCCTTTTCCGCGAGGAACGATTGGGCCGCCGCCGACAACTCGAGTCCGAGTCCCTGCACCGCCAACTGCTCTCGTAGGCGCGTGATGAACAGGTCGGCGATCAAGATCACTTCTTCCTTGGTCAATTCGTGAAAGACGATCGTGTCATCGATACGGTTCAAGAACTCGGGTCGGAAGTGCGCCTTCAACGCCACGTGGACCCGTTCCTTCATGCGCTCGTGCGTCGCAACGTCCGACGTCTTCGTGAAACCGATTGCGGCCTTTCGAAGATCGGCGGTGCCGAGGTTCGAGGTCATGATGAGAATCGTGTTCTTGAAGTCCACCGCACGACCCTGGGAGTCGGTGAGGCGACCGTCTTCGAGAATCTGCAACAGGGTGTTGAAGACGTCGGGGTGCGCTTTTTCGACCTCGTCGAACAAGACCACTGAGAATGGCTTGCGCCGAACGGCCTCGGTCAACTGACCGCCCTCGTCGTAGCCCACGTAGCCCGGGGGCGAACCAACGAGTCGGCTCACCGAGTGCTTCTCCATGTACTCGCTCATGTCGAGCTGGATCAACGCGTCCTCGTCGTCGAACAAGAACTGGGCCAGGGTCTTGGCGAGTTCGGTCTTTCCAACGCCCGTCGGTCCAAGGAAGATGAACGATCCACCCGGACGCTTGGGGTCCTTTAGACCCGCTCGAGTGCGGCGAATTGCCCGACTCAGGGCGATGATCGCCTCGTTCTGGCCAATGATGCGCTTGTGCAACTCGTCTTCCATACGAAGCAACTTGGAGGTTTCCTCCTCGGTCAAGCGGTAGACGGGGATACCCGTCCAATTCGCCAACACCTCGGCAATGGTCTCCTCGTCAACCAGGTCGAACGTCTCGCCGCCCGAAGCCTTGACGGTGGCGTCCAGTTCGTCCTTTTTGGCAATCAGTTCGCGCTCTTGCTCCTCGAGGGCCTTGGCCTGCTCCAGGGCGCCGCTCTCCATCGCTGATTCCTTGTCGGCGCGCACGCGCAGGATGTCCTCGTCATACTTCTTCGCCGCGGGCGGCGCCGCCATGCGTCGAATGCGAAGACGGCTACCGGCCTCGTCAATGAGGTCGATGGCCTTGTCGGGCAGGAAACGGTCCGCGATGTAGCGGTCCGCCAGATTCGCCGCAGCGATGAGGGCCTGGTCGGTGATCTTGACGGCGTGGAACTCCTCGTAGACCTCGCGCAGTCCCTTCAAGATCTCAATGGTCATCGCCACCGAAGGCTGGTCGACCTTGACGGGCTGGAATCGTCGCTCGAGCGCGGCGTCCTTTTCAATGTGCTTGCGGTATTCGTCAATGGTGGTCGCACCGACGGTCTGCAGTTCGCCACGCGCCAGCATGGGCTTGAGGATTGACGCTGCGTCGATGGCACCCTCGGCGGCTCCCGCGCCCACGAGTGTGTGAATCTCGTCGATGAACAAGATGATGTCGCCGCGAGTGCGAATCTCCTTCAGCACCTTCTTCAGACGCTCTTCGAAGTCACCCCGGTAACGGCTACCCGCAACGAGTGCTCCGAGATCGAGGGTGTAGAGCTGCTTGTCTGCAAGCGTGACCGGCACCTGGTTGGCCACGATCTTTTGTGCGAGACCTTCGACAATCGCCGTCTTGCCAACGCCGGGTTCGCCAATGAGCACCGGGTTGTTCTTGGTGCGTCGTGACAGCACCTGCATCACACGCTCAACTTCCTTGTCACGCCCAACGAGCGGGTCGAGCTTGCCTTCGCGAGCGAATTGGGTGAGGTTGCGGCCGAATTGGTCGAGGACTGCTGAGCCACCCGATGACTCGGCGTCGCCCTTGGGTCCCGCACCGGCGCCCGAAGTACCCGACTCTTTGCCGGCCTGACCCGACATCATCTGGATGACTTGGGTGCGCACACGCGCCATGTCGGCACCAAGGTCGTTGAGGACTTGGGCGGCGACGCCGTCTCCCTCGCGTACGAGTCCGAGCAGCATGTGCTCGGTTCCGATGTAGGAGTGGCCCAACTGGAGCGCCTCACGCAGCGACAGTTCGAGGACCTTCTTCGCGCGAGGCGTGAAAGGAGGTGACCCGGGTGAGGGGTTCGTGTTGGCGCCAATGGCCTCCTCGACCTTTTCACGCACGACATCGAACGTGACCCCAAGGGCGTCAAGTGCCTTGGCAGCGACCCCTTCACCTTCTCGAATCAGTCCCAGCAGAATGTGCTCGGTTCCGATGAAAGCGTGGTTAAGGTCGCGTGCCTCTTCCTGGGCGAGTACAAGAACTCGGCGGGCACGGTCTGTAAATCGTTCGAACAAAGTTCATCCTTTAGCCGTCAATAAATAGAAGTGTACCGGTGTTCGAGCCCGCATCATTCCGACCCGTCGGACCAAGAAAAACCCCCAACCGTAAAGCGCCCTACAGCGCTGACATGCGGTTACGCCCGATTCTTGTGAGAACACGAAAACGTCTCGACCCACACCGAACCACTTCACTCGACGAGAACTGAGAACCGTGTGCGATTTCGAGGAGAACCCCGATTGCAACTCGCTGACGGGTGACGGGCTCGCCAACGCAGATGCCGGTCCCTCGCGGCTCGCGGCGACTCCTCCACAACCCCAGATGGAGCCCAGCATCTAAGGTGTTGGACGTGAACCCCATGGAAAGACTGCAGATGGCCTCGGTGGAGGCGGATCTCCGTCGACTCGAGACGTTGCTCGCGCAATCGGTGATCTTCGGCGATGAGTACCTGGATTCGGTGACCACCCACCTCATCTACGCCGGCGGTAAGCGTCTTCGCCCCATGCTCGCCGTGGCTGCCGCAACGGGCGGAGCGCGCGAGGCAACCCATGAGGACCTCTTGGGCGGTGTGGCCCTCGAGCTCTTGCACCTCGCGTCGCTCTATCACGACGACGTGATGGACGAAGCGGAAGTTCGACGCAACGTCGACAGCGTCAATGCGCGCTACGGCAACCTCATCGCAATCGTCGCGGGCGACTACCTCATGGCCCGATCGGCGAGTATCGCCGCAGACCTCGGGGTTGAGATGGCGAGCCTGCTCGCAAGGACCCTCGCGTGGCTCACGCGGGGCCAGGTCTCCGAGGTTCGAACCGCCTTCTCGGTCGATCGCACCGAGGCTGACTACTACGAAGCCATCGAAGGAAAGACCGCCTCACTCATGGCGACCAGTTGTCGCGCCGGGGCCATCACGGCCAAGCTCGCCAGCGACGAAACCGAGGCGCTCACCGAGTTCGGACGATGCTTTGGCATGATCTACCAGTTGCGTGACGACATCTTGGACGTCATTGCCACCGACAACCAGCTCGGCAAACCCGCTGGTCAAGACCTGGCCGAGGGCATCTACAACCTGCCCACGCTCTTCGCTCTTCGCGACAAGACCGTCTCGGACGAGTTGCGAGAGATTCTGGGCTCGGTCTTGAACGACGACGACCGTGAGCGCGCGCGAAAGCTCGTCGTGGCCTCTGACGGCATTGGCCAGACGGTTCGCGCCGCCGAGTCATTCCTCGCCCAAGCCCACAGCGCCCTTGAGGTCGTGCCGAGTCCGGAGCTTCGTCGAGGTTTCGGTTCGCTCATCGAGTCACTACTCGAAGACCTTCCCGCGTACTAGTCGCGAAGCGGCTTCAGAGTCGGGAACGCAATCACTTCGCGGATGCTCGGCTCGTCGGCGATGAGCATGGCGAGACGGTCCATCCCGATTCCGAGTCCGGCGGTGGGGGGAAGGCCCCACTCGAGTGCCTTGATGTAGTCCTCGTCGATCTGCATTGCCTCGTCATCACCCGCCGCCGCCAGGCGCGCCTGTTGTTCGAATCGCGAGCGCTGGTCGACCGGATCGATGAGTTCACTAAAGCCATTGGAGAGTTCGCGACCAGCGGCGTAGGACTCGAAGCGCTCGGTCAACTCGGGGTCCTCTGCGTGACGGCGCGCGAGCGGCGAGACCTCGACTGGGTATTCCGTGACAAAGACGGGGTCCCACAGATCCTGCTCGCAGGTGGCTTCGAACAACTCGGCGAGACATCGACCCGGCCCCCATGACGGGTGCACCTCGACGTCGCGCTCTGTGAGGAGTTGCGTGAGGTGTTCAAGTGACGTGTGCACCGAGACGTCCTCGCCGAGTGCTTCACTGACCAGCGAGGCCATAGTGCGCCGGGGCCACGGTGCGGCGAAGGAGAACGCCCGGCCTTGGTACTCGGTCTCGGTGGTGCCGAGCACGTCGATCGCCACTCCTGAGACGAGTTCCTCGACGAAACTCATCATGTCGCGATAGTCCCAGTAGGCCGCGTACAACTCGAGCATGGTGAACTCAGGATTGTGTCGAGGACTGAGCCCCTCGTTACGAAAGACTCGACCCAATTCAAAGACTCGTTCGAAACCGCCGACGACGAGGCGCTTCAACCAGAGTTCGGGTGCGATGCGCAGGAACAATTCGCTGTCGAGGGCGTTGTGGTGGGTCCTGAAGGGGCGTGCGGCAGCCCCGGTGGGGATGGCGTTGAGCATGGGCGTCTCGACTTCCATGAAGTTCGCCGCCCAGCAACGTTCGCGCACGCTTCGAAGCATCTCGCTTCGACGACTGAGTGAACGTCGAGACACCGGATTGGCCCACAGGTCGGCCTCGCGGTGGCGGTAGCGCAAATCGAAGTCACTGATACCCGCCCACTTGTCACCGAAGTTGTGCAACGCCTCAGCGAGACGCACCCACGAGGCGACCTTGACCGACAACTCGCCGCGCTTGGTGCGCACCACTTCTCCAGTGATGCCCACCCAGTCCCCCAGGTGCAACTTGGCGAACTCCTCGAACTCCCCGGTGAGGGCCGCCAGCGCGAAGAGTTGGATCTCCCCGGTCGAGTCGCGCATCGTGGCGAAGGCCAACTTTCCCTGCGTGCGCAACAGCATCACCCGGCCCGCGACATTGACAACCGCTCCCGACTCCTCACCGTCTGCGAGGTGGGCGTAGGCGCTCTGCAGCGCTGCGCTGTATGCATTGTGGGCGAATGAGTTGGGCGTGGTCACGAAGCGTCTCCTGAGTGATTACGTTCATGAACGATACGCAATCCGTGAAGGGTAAGCCACGGTTCGACGTGTTGGACGTATTTCGTGTGTGGCGCGATCAGTCCGGCGAGCCCCCCCGTCGCAATGACGGTGGCCTCACCGAGTTCCTCGAGGATCCGTTCGACCACACCGTCGACTTGGGCGGCGAAGCCGTAGATCACGCCTGATTGGATCGATTCAACCGTGGAACGACCGATCACCGACCTCGGCCGCACAAGTTCAACCGAGCGCAGCGCCGACGCCTGGGCGTACAGCGCCTCGAGTGAGATAGCGACCCCCGGCGCGATCGCCCCACCGAGGTACTCGCCCTTGGCACTGACCACGTCGAACACGGTCGCGGTTCCCATGTCGACCACGACCGACGCGCCCGGGTAGAGATCGTACGCTCCGACCGCGTCAGCGATGCGGTCCGCACCCACTTCTCTCGGGTTGTCGTACAAGATGGGCATCCCTGACTTGGTGCCAGGACCAATGACGGTGAGATCCAGATCGGAGAACCACCGCTTGGCCATTCGTCGCACTTGGCTCGTCACCGCGGGTGCGGACGAGGAGATCGCGATCGCGCTGACGGTGGTGCGAAGGTCCAACCCCTCGAGATCGAGCAGTTGCGTGAGCACCATCGCGTGTTCGTCCGGGGTGCGTTCAGCCACGGTGGAGATGCGCCAGTGAAAGGCCAGACCCCGCTCGCCCGAGGCACGCGCGAAGCCCATCGCGTCGGGCGCGTCGGGCGCGTCGTCACCGAAGAGTCCGATCACGGTCTCTGTATTGCCAACGTCCATCGCCAGTAACATCAGCCCCTCCTCGCTCGCACCATCACTGGGGCGTTGTCGATGAGGCGAACGCCGTCGAGCACTCCTGCGAGCAACGCTCGGCGTTCGCCCGCCTCATCGTCGCTCGTCGATTCGAGACTCACCGGATCAACGACATCTGCGTAGGCAACGTCGATACCCTCACCCTCGAGGGTCTCACGCATCAAGGCGCGCATTTCATTCGCGCTCGCCGCGTGTGACTGTGCGTTCGCGAGCGCCCGTGAAAAGGCCGTGGCTCGGATGCGTGCTTCGTCGCTCAAGCGGGCGTTGCGACTCGAGAGGGCGAGCCCGTCGGCGTCTCGCACGATGGGACAGCTCACGACCTCCACGTCGAGTGCGAGGTCGTGAACCATTTGTCGGATCACCGCAATCTGTTGAAAGTCCTTCTCGCCGAAGTAGGCACGACACTCCCCGGTAATCGCGAAGATCTTCGCCACCACGCTCGCCACACCATTGAAGTGGCCGGGACGTCCAGCGCCCTCGAGAATGTCACCCACGCCAGCCACGCTGACCGTGGTTGGGGTCTCGTTGGGGTACTCGGGCCACATCTCTTCGAGCGTCGGTTCCACGAGACAGTCCACCCCGTGTTCGAGTGCGGCGCGCTCATCGAGTTCGGGCGTGCGCGGATAGGCGCGAAGATCGTTCTCGTCGTTGAACTGACGCGGATTGACAAAGATGGTCGCGATCACCAGATCATGGCGCGAGCGCGCAGCATCAAAGAGTGACTCATGGCCCGCGTGCAGGGCCCCCATTGTCGGCACGAGACCAATCGTTCGTCCACTCGCTCGCTGCGATTTTGCAAACTCACGCCACGCTTCGAGCGTGCTCAGGCGCAGCATCACGCCGGTGCTTGGGAACGGCGGCTCTCAGCGAGTTCGAAGGCGGCATTGGCCATCGCGACGTACGTCGATCGTTCAGCCTCGGGTATCACCGCCAGATGGGCGTCGATCGTGGACATGTCACCTCGTGATGCAGCACCCGTGAGGGCCTCGGCTGGCCCGAGTGCCGCGGCGTCGTCGAGGGCCTGTTGGGCGAGTGGCAAGAAGTCCTCGAGAGTGAGTCCCGCCGCCGTCGCCAGGGTCTGGACCTGACCGAGCAGTGCCACGAGATGATTCGCGGCCACCGATGCGGTCGCGTGATACAGGGTGCGCTGGGCGTCGTTGAGTGTGATCACGCGGCCCTCGAGCGAGGCGACCACCTCTCGAACGAGACTGTCGCCCGATACGCAGTACGTCGCGCCACGAAGCCGCTTGGCGCCCACTTCGGTCGTTGACAAAGCTGCGAGGGGATGCATGGAGGCGACGCGGGCGTGCGGTGCGAGCACGTTGAGCGCCCGAGAACCCGCCACGTGCGCAACGACATACTCCGCGCTAGGCGTGATCTGGGTGGCGACGCTGGCAATCTCGTCATCTGGCACGCAGAGCAGTATCAGCGCGGGTGCGACCACCTCGTTCGCCTGCGTGTGATGCAGGAGTTGAACGGCGTGGCCAGCGTGACGCAATGCGACGTCGAAGGAGGTGCCGGCGCGACCCGTGCCCAGGATTGAAATATTCATCAATGCTCCTATCCGTTCCAGCCCCGTGGGTGCCGTTCGGTGTTAGCGCAACGAACCGAGTGTACCGAGTCGCACGACCCGTCCGGCGCCACCGGTCGCCTGCTCTTCGCTCAGCACCTCAGGTGCGAGTTCGAACAAGGGAATCAGCACAAAAGCGCGCTCGAACATACGTGGGTGGGGCACGATGATCTCGGGGTCACGACTGATCAGATCGCCAACCAGCAAGACGTCGGCGTCGAGGGTGCGCGGGCCCCAGTGCACCTCTCGGGTGCGGCCCTCGCTCGCCTCGGCACGACGGCAACGGTCGAGAAGCTCGAGCGCAGTGGCATCGGTCGTGACCTCGACGACGAGGTTCCAGAAGTCGTCTTGGACAACACCCCCGACGGGCTCGGTCTCGTAGACGCTCGAGACCCGATAGGGGTCGCTCGCGACGACGATCTCGAGCCCGCGCGAAAGGTGCGAGGCCCGATCACCGACGTTCGAACCCAGCGAAAGATACGCCCGATGCACTACGGGCGTCGAAGCGTGCAGCGCACACCCACGGTGGCAACGTCTTCGGGGACTGGAGGGCGAAGCTTTCGTACCGCCACCGTGACCGATTCGATCTCTGGGTCGGTGGCGAGCACCTCTCGCGCCACACGGTAGGCGAGCGACTCGAGCAGCAAGAAATGCCCCTCGGTCGCAACCGCGGTCGTCAGTGACAGGATGCTTGCGTAGTTCGTCGTCTCAGCGATGTCGTCATTGAGCGCCGCCCCTTCGAAATCACGTTCGATGTCGACGTCGAACTCGAGGGGCTGTGGACGCTCACGCTCTTCGAGCAGCACACCCACCACGGCGCTGCATCGAAGTCCGCGCAGCTCAATCCAGTCACTCACCGGGCACCTCTGGAAGATCGAACAACACCGAACGTCCCTCTGGCCCGATGGAACGTTTGAAGAGACGCTCGACGAGCGCAATCGCCGTGGGCACCGTTGGCGCCTTCTTGGTCCACACCAGATAACCCGCGATGACCCCGAGTAGCCGGTCCGACACCTCGTCAACGTGCAAGAGCACGACCGTCTTGTTCTGCATTGAGTGCTCGATATCGCGGTAACACGCCTCGAGCACTGTGCGCTGTTGAGGCCCGCCACGAAGCGCGTAGTGACTAGCGGTGAGACCGTGCTCGAAGTACGCGTTGAGGTTCTGCATGATGGGAAGAATGGAGATCACCCGACCGAATCCCTGATGCTTCAACCACAAGAGTTCCTCGTCTCGACGAACCTTTCGATGCACGGTGGTCGAGCCGCCGGGGCGCTCGGACACCGCGAGAATACCCCGGTAGACCCAGGTGAAACTCCTCGGCTCGATACCGGCCGCCCACTTACCCCTCACGCGAGGACCTCCTCGACAGGGCGCACGAGCAACTCACGTAGCTGCACGGCGGCCACGGCGTCATGTACTCGAACCATACTCACTCCTTGGAGCATGGCCCACGCCTCGCTCGCCACTGAACCTTCGAGACGCTCATCGACCTCGAGGGTTCGATCCCCCAAGTGTTCGAGGAATCGCTTTCGACTCGTGCCGATCAGTACCCCGGCCCCGTACGCGCTGGCGAGTTCGACGAAATGATCACAGTGCGCCAACAGCGTCAGGTTGTGCTCGACGGTCTTGCCGAAGCCGATCCCTGGATCCAACCAAAGGCGCTTGACGCCGGCCGCGCTCGCTCGACGCGCGGCTGCATCGAGGAACTCACTCACCTCGACCAGCACGTCCTCGTAGGTGGGGTCCACCTGCATGGTCTGAGGACTACCCTTCGAGTGCATTGCGACGTAGCCCACGCCCAACTCCGCGGCCGTTTCAATGAGAGAACACGAGACGTCGTTGACGATCGATGCCCCCGACGCCACCGCCCGTCGCGCAACGGCGTCCTTCATGGTGTCGACCGACACCGGCCCCCACTGCGCGAGGGCTTCGACCACGGGGATGACCCGCGCGAGTTCTTCATCGAGCGCCACGGGCGTGGCACCAGGTCGCGTCGACTCGCCCCCCACGTCAACGACATCACAGCCCGCATCGAAGAACTCTCGACCTCGAGCAATGGCCGCCTCGTGAGCTGCGGTGCGCGAACCCGGAAAGAAGGAGTCCGGCGTTACATTGATGATGCCCATCACCGAAGGGTTCAACGCCACGTGGACCTTCGTTGGTGTATGTACTGCAGCGCCTCGGCCCGGTAAGAGGCATCGTCACGGAACACGCCGCGCACCGCCGAGGTCACCGTCGTCGATCCCGCCTTCTTCACCCCACGCATGGACATGCAGAAATGTTCGGCCTCGATCACCACAATCGTTCCCTTGGGGTGAAGTTCTCGCTCCATGGCCTCGACGATTTCGGTCGTCATGCGCTCTTGGACCTGCAGGCGCCGAGCGAAACCCTCGACCAATCGCGCCATCTTCGAGAGTCCCGTGATACGACCTTCGGGACCGGGCAGGTAGGCCACGTGCGCCAGACCCATGAAGGGCACGAGGTGGTGCTCGCAGAGCGACGTGAAGGGGATGTCTCGGACCATGACCATTTCGTCGTGGCTCGCTTCGAAGGTGACCCTCAGATGTTCACCCGGATCGACTTCCAGACCCTCGAACAACTCAACATACATGTCAGCCACACGACGCGGCGTGTCGACGAGGCCATCGCGTGACGGATCCTCACCAATTGCCTCGAGGAGTTCACGGATGAGGTCCTGCACGCGCGCGTGGTCGACCACGGTTACGCCTGTCCGGTGAACGTGTAGATGGCGTCGAGGTTGCGGTAGCGCTCGTTGACGTCAAGACCGTAACCAACGACGAAATCCGCCGGTATAGAGAAGCCCACGTACTTGAGTGACTGTTGGACGCGTTGCTCGCCAACCTTCAACAACAGTGCGCACACCTCGAGGCTCTTTGGGTTGCGCGCGCCGAGGTACTGGCGCAGGTAGTTGAGGGTGAGTCCGGAATCGACGACGTCTTCGACAATGAGCACGTCGCGCCCGGCGAGATCGAGGTCCAGGTCCTTCACAATGCGCACGACACCGCTCGTCTTGGTGGCGGCCCCGTAGGAGGAGACCGCCATGAAGTCGACCTCGACCGGGAGCTCAATGGCGCGCATCAGGTCGGCCATGAAATTGATGGCCCCCTTCAAGACGCACACGAGCAGTGGGGGGCTCTGGGCGTAATCAACCGCAATCTCGTGACCGAGCTCTAATACCCGGTCGTGCACCTGGCGCGCTGAGACGACGACTTCACCCAGGTCGTGGGCGGCCCACGTTGCGGTGAAGTCTGCGTCGTCGTGGTGTCCCATGGTTGGCCAGCGTAGTGGAGCGGCTACTCGAGTGTGAGCCGTTGTGCGCTTCGAGAGAGTCGTCGTCCGCCCGCGAGCTCGGTCGCGACCACCTCACCACGCACCACCGCGAGCGCCCGTTGTACCTCATCGGCCGACGGCGGATGCTCACCGTCGCCGTGGTCAGCGTGGGTGAGTTGCACGCGTAGCCACCGACGCAGTCGAGCGTTGGGCCACGCCGAGATCACGCGACAGTCGGCGTCAATGAGTCGGATCGCCAAGTCTGGGGCACTGACCTCGTGGAGCCACTCGCGTTCTTCGAACATCAGCGCTGCCTGGCGGGCGAGGATCGGGACCACGTCTCGTCCCGCGACCTCGTCGAGTACGGCCAAGAGTTCGTGACGCACGCGATTGCGCCGAAAGTCCATGTTCTCATTGCTCTCGTCGTAGAGCGGCTGCAGATCCGAGAGACTCACGTAGAAGTGAAGATCGTTTCGACGAATATCGCGCAGCGGCTTGGTGGGGTCTGCGACCATTGGTGTCAGCCCCTCGATGCCGGCGCCACGCATCATGTTCAAGAGGATCGTCTCGGCCAGATCGTCCATCGTGTGCCCGGTCATGACGGTGCGCGGCATCACTCGTCGACGAGCACTTCGCGCTCGGGACTCGAAATTCGTCCCAGGTTCGACGACGACGTCATGGCGCACGAACGTGACGCCCAACTTTTCGCAGATCGATTGAACGTGC
>DAIEHI010000192.1 GCA_027355725.1 Acidimicrobiaceae bacterium | reverse complement strand
GTGCAGGGCCGCAGTCCAGTGCGGCTCATTGATCTGTCCATGGCCGGGCGAAGGATCGCCCTCGTGTGGAACAAGCGACGCTTCATCTGCCTCGAACCAGCGTGCGAGAAGATCACCTGGACTGAAGTTGACCACCGAATCACAACCTCGCGAAGAGAGTCAAGAGAGTATGGCCTTTGGCTTTCGATCATTTCGCAACTATCGCATTCGTGCGTTGCTCTACGCCGGGAAGCCCAACTGGTCGTTGCTCCCGACGATCACACCACGCTGAAGTCTGAAGCTCCGCATTGACATGCTTACGTGTACCGAGCGCTGGAACTAGTCCTCCCTCAGCCCGCAAGACCCTCTACCGAGGCTCAGCGGCTGACTACCGCAGCGCACCACGTCACATCAGCGAGCAGCCACCGCCCTCAGTAAAAAGAAGTGCTAATGGTTCTTGCGAACAGAAAAATGTCCATAACACAAGAGAAGAAAACCGATAGCAAGAAGTGAAAAGACGTCCCATTTGTAATGAGTGAACGCGGTGGTGGTGAGAACAAGGCTGCTCGCAAAACACAGAAGTGCAAGAACACCAACCGTTCTAGAGCTACTCATGATGTATGCGCTTTCTCTTCTCACGAACCGCAAACGGAATACTGGCAATAGATAATGCTGCCGCGACGCAAACAAACACAACCGTCACAATCCCAACAACTCTGTTATTACTAATTAGGAGCCAACCAATGCCAACAAAACTCAGCAAATAACTTCCAACTTTAATTTTGGACAAAATTGTAGGCATTGCGTTACCTACCAAAACATCACGATAAACCATATCGATTCAGCGAGCCCCCCAGCGCCTTCACCAAAACCGATAATCTGCCACACAAGATGTGATTGGCGCCCTCCTGAATTTGCTGAGATAGTCAACGAAGTTCCTTGGGTTAATTGACCATCTCCACTCGTGGTAACAATGCAACTCGTTCCACTCACCGTGCAACTCGTGCCATTGGAAAGTTTCACGGTATGACCTTGCAGACTCGCCACCACAAGAGCGAAACTCGTGGTGCTCGCGCTGTGGCTCACGGGTGATGCATTCTTTGTGGCCGCTCCCGCCGGCAACGCCACCATGCCCACACTGAGCGTAATAGCGAGTAGCAGACCCCCTCCAACTCTCATTAAGTGTCTCGAACCCACACAACACCCTCCCCACATCGTCGAATTGATCTCGACAATGCGAACGTACACCTTCCCGCTTCTCCGGTCAAGGAATCACGTCTCTTAGTCAGGTTAGAGACTGGTGCGTCGCAGTCGAACTACACCGAACGTAGTCAATGCCCCCGTATACAACCCGAGCAGCCCGGTCGCCACCCACGCGTTGAGACCATCAGCCGGCGTCGTGGCGCTGACCATTGAGGCACCGAGGTTTCCGATCATGTAGGGCAGGGCGGCGTGCAACCAGTGCCAGGGGAACAGTTGCATGATGACGGGTATGGCCAGGTAGATCCCGATAAAGAGGCTGACTGCGAGCGCGGTCTTGCGCAGTAGCAGGCCCATGGCGAAGGCGAAGGTCACCGCGAGTGCCATGTAGAGACCAGTCAACACGAGTGAACGCGTGACGCCGGGCTGGCTCATCACCACTCGTTCATGGTCCAACCCGATCGTGGCGTTGAACGAGAGGGCGGCTGCGTAACTGGTGGCGACGGCGATCAGGGCCACGGGTGCGGCGAGCACCACGATCTTGCTCACGATCAGCCGCGTCCGGTTGGGCACCGCGAGCAGCGTTCCTTGCAGGTAGCCCGACGAGAACTCATTCGTAATGAATCCCACCGCGAGACCGCCGAGGGCAATCGGTCCAAGGGCAATACCGGAGAGACTCGTGAAGAGGGGATCGAACGTGGCGCGCTGAACGGGTTGCAGGGTTGCCCACTGATGGTGCGTGCTCCATCCGGTGAGGGCACCAAAGCCCGCACCGAGGAGCACAAAAATCCCCAGGGCCACGAACGTCGAGGTGAACGAACGCAGTTTCAGCCACTCGGCGCTCACGCACGACACGAAACCGCGCACGTCAGTGACCCACTTGGAAGTCGAGTGACTTTTCGGTCAGCTCGAAGTAGCTGTCCTCGAGTGAATCGCGCAGCGTCACCAGCTGGGTGAGCGCGATGCGTGCGTCCAGGGCCAGTTCGCCGATCTGCTGCGCGTCGAGTCCCGACACGCTCACCGAGTTCTCCCCGGCACCCGTCACGGTGGCGCCGCGGTCTTCGATGAGTGCCACAAGACCCGCGTTGTCGAGCGACGAAAAGGTCACTGACGGGTCCACGCGTACGGTCAGCTCTTCAACGGTCCCCTGGGCGAGGAGCTGACCCCGACCAATGACGATCACGTGGTGCGCGCAGGTGGCGATCTCGTTGATGAGGTGCGAACTCACCAGGACCGTGCGGCCCTCTTGGGCGAGAGACGAAAACACCTGGCGCATCCAACGAATACCGTCGGGGTCGAGGCCGTTCATGGGTTCATCGAAGATCAGCACCTCGGGGTCACCCAAGAGCGCGACCGCGATACCCAGGCGCTGGGTCATGCCGAGTGAGAACTCGTCGATCCGCTTGTTCGCGACCGACGCGATGCCCACGAAGTCGAGCACGTCGTCGACGCGCGATGTTGCGATGTCGTTTGACCTGGCGAGTACGCGCAGGTAGGTGCGCGCGCGTAGCTTCTTCGGTAGCGACTTGGGGTCGAGGAACGCGCCCACGCTGCGTAGTGGGTGGGTAAGGTCACGGTAGTTCGCTCCGTTGATGGTGGCGGTGCCACTCGTGGGAAGGTTGAGCCCCACAATGGTGCGCAGTGTCGTTGACTTGCCCGAACCGTTAGGTCCGAGAAACCCCGTCACCTCACCGGAGTTCGCGCAGAACGCGAGACCGTCGACGGCCACGAGGTCGCCGAAACGCTTCGTGAGATTCGAGACTTCAATGACGGGAGTAAACGTCAACGATGTATCCTCAGTGTCGGTGTCGGCGAATTACACTTACGCGCCACAACTCGTGCAATTCGTTTGCCCGGGTAGAAGGAGTTTGCCGCAAGTGGGACACGAACCCGACGACGACGTGACCACGTGGGACTCGTCGATGAGCGATGATCCGCCCGACCCCCCAAGAGCGAACTTGTTACCAGTGGTCTTACTCTTGGTACACAGTAAGTAGATCCCCCAGGGCGGGATTAGGTTAGTGAACCACCACCATCCCGATCGTCCGGCGTCGTGATGGCGCCGCACCGCGGCGGCCAGGGTCGGCAGGAAGAGCGCGAGCGAGACGAGTCCGTAGAGGGCGTGCGACCCCGTCACTCTGGCGACGCCGAGCACCACGGCGCAAAACAGCACGAACCACCAGTACTCCGAGCGCGAGGCCGCACCTGTAAAGTTGGCGTACTTCTTGAGACACGTCTTGATCGAAGTAATGAAATTCACGACCCCTCCTTCAATGAACTTCTTCGACTGTACATAAGACGTGCGCAATTCCTGGGTTTCATGACGCTCGAAGTTGCCTTGACTCTGTTTCACCGCTGGAGCGCGTCATTTGGGCGGTCGGTCGCCCCTCAATTAGACGTAAACGAACCGCGTCGAAAATGAGGCCATCGGATAGGTCACCGCGGCTGAGGTGGCTCCGGATTTCGGTGATCGCCTCAACAATGTCGTTTAGGCACTCTTCGCCACGTCGCGAGCTCACAGCTGAATGGCCTCGCGCTCGACCTCTTGTCGAATCCGAGGTCGAAGGCTATCCGAAGGAGCAACATCAACCGAGACACCAAGCATCTCGGAGAGTTCTCTGCGCAGCGCTTCTAAGGCAAAGAGTCCTGTTCCCTTCTCGAGGTCGACTACTAAGTCGACGTCGCTTCCTGCCTGGTCTTCGCCGCGCGCAGTACTCCCAAAAACGCGAACGTTGCTCGCTCCATGGCGGGCCGCACAGGCGAGTATCGAGTGACGACGCTGTCGGAGTCGACGACCGAGGGGAGTATCTGGGAGTCCGGGTGAGTACTCACTCGAGCGTTCAAATTCGAGTACGAGGCGGTGTCCGGTCGCGCGTATAAGACGTGCGAGCATGGAAACCGAAGGCTCTCTACGCCCAGACTCGTATGCGCTGATCACGCTTTGGGCGACACTCGCACGACGTGCCACTTCGGTCTGCGAGAGCCGGGCGCTCACACGAGCTTGTCTCAAGAGATTTCCAGCTGCGTTGTCGTCGGGCTCCGCCATACGATTACCTTAGTACGTATTGTCTATAGGCATGACTCACGATTAGATAGATGTTGGTTCTGGAATGAAATGGGGTGATAGACGATTTGATTTTCTTCGTCACGTCGCGAGTTCACAGCGGAATGGCTTCGCGGGAGGACAAGTGACAGCACCCAAGCTCACGTGCCGCGAACCGGGGGGACGAAGATCCCTCACGCGGACTACGAAGCCGGAAGACGGCCCCTGCCCTCGACGTTGCGGGCGTAAGCGGAAATGGCTGGACTCCCTCCGAAAATGACCGATACTGGACTAATGGGCAACGCGGTCTCTCGAGACGGGACGCTTCGCTACAGCACGACTCCGGGCTGGTGGGCGCCGGCGCTCCTCGACCTATTCGCACTGCCAGTTCTGGTGCACTCAGGTTCAGCTCTGCGGTGGGCCATCGACGTAGCAGCGGTCGCCCTCCTACTCGTAGTTATCTACGTCTTCACGCATCCCACGCTTCGCTACTCGTCGAGCTCCTTCACCCTGAGTCGAGGACCCTTTCGGACCAGTATCGACTTACGAGACCTGGCCTCCGTGCGCGTGATAGACGTCGTGCGACGCAGCAACGTGCTTGACCCGCAGACGGGAGAACGCCGCTCCAACATCCGCTGGTTCTACAAGTCCCCCGACGACTGGGGTGGGGTGACGCCGGTCCAGGGCTACGTCATCAGGGACACTGACGGCCATCGAGTATCGATCAACGCTGCCCGAACGGGTGCGCCCTGGGCGCCGCTACTGCTGGCGGCACTCAACGAGCACCCCGATGTCGAGCTCGGGCCCCGAGTGGTGCCGTCACTCAACGACTTCGCGCGATAGCTGGTCAATCGCTGGCCGCTGCCCGCGGCCACCCCCATGAGCGGTGAAGAACCGTGCGAAACTACATGCTTGTTTTTCCAAGATAGATCACACGTGGGGAGCGACTGCAAGAGCAGTGTGATCACGGCTGGCGAGTCCTCGTAGATAGCCTCGTTCACTCGTTCATTCAGTGTCGCGGGTTCCTCGGGTGACGCGCACGTGCTGTCGGCCTATTCAATCTCCCCGTCAGTTCATCGCGGCGGGTTCAGAGAACGGTGGCACGTCGTCAACGTCGCAGTAAGCGCGAGTCCGTTCTTCGTGACTGGTACACCACGGCGTTCGCAATCACCACCTGCCAACGCTGCGCACAGCGTCCTGACGGCACCCGTGGCTCCGCTACGAGGAGCGCTCAGGACCGTTGCCCAGGGTTGCGATGCGCGGTCGAGCGCACATCGCGGGTGTGGTGGCGTGCTGTCGAGCCCACTCGGACTCGAGCAGCGCGAAATCGATCTCACTGCTCCAGGCACCCTTGAACCACTCGTTCTCGATCAGGAGCGTCTCACGTCGCATCGCGAGTCGGTCGCCGAGGCGCAGCGATCGACTGTTGCGGACGTCAACGCGGGCGATCATGCGGTGCAGTCCAAGGTCGTCAAAGCCCATGTGCAAGAGCGCGTGCGCGGCCTCGGTCGCGTAGCCGTGGCCCGTGTGGTCGGGATTGAACACCCAGCCGATCTCGCCGCACCGGTCCGTCTCGCTTACGAGGCGGAGCATCACGTCGCCGATAATGGCGCCGGTGGCGGCGAGTTCGACGCCGAGCGTCAGCCTGTCGTAGTCGCTCGTGATCGCGTGATTCGCCCACCGATCGCTTAGTCGCGCGGCTATCGCAACTTCATCCATTGGTTCGAACGGCACGTAGCGACAGATGTCGAGGCGGGATCGGTACGCGACCAGACCGTCGACGTCAGCGAGCGACAGCGGCCGCAACCGCAGCCGGGCCGTTGCTACGGGGTAGTGCGGAGCGAGTTGCATTGGTGGCGACCCTATCGCCTGAGTTCGGCGTGGCCCGGCGTCGTCGTTGGTGCCGCGACACCACCTCCGGCCGACGAGCTGGTCGAAGTACGGCCGCGACGGAATCATCCACACAGAAAGGATCGCCGGTGCATCGCCATTTGTACCCCCTCATGATCAGGGATGATCCCCGAACTTGCTGTCGGGTGGCGCCTGACGCGCGGAATTCATTCACCGTTTCCTCAGGGTTCACGGGGCGCCACGGAAATCTCACCTTCTATCAGGTAGTGTTCGCCGCGGACCTCCAAACTGGAGGATTCGCTACGTGCGGAAGGTGAAGGAATGTCCCTAAAACGAGTGAAGGTGG
>DAIEHI010000052.1 GCA_027355725.1 Acidimicrobiaceae bacterium | reverse complement strand
CGTACTGCTCGTCGCGGTGCGTTGTGTCAGTACTCACCATTACTTGCCATACTTTGCGGGCAGCCCCGTTATCACACAGAACCAGGAATGGCAGCGTGATTCGTGTCTCTATGCCAGACTGGGCTGATGAAGAAGAGTGACCTGACACCCATGTTCAACAAGGGCGGCCGAGAGTGCTATCGCTGCCATCGTCCCCCCGAAAAAATTAGAGGAGGGTATGAGACACAAGACGGACTAGCGGTCTGCCAAGACTGCTATGCCGGCCTCGAGGACTGATGCTCTACGTGGTCACAGAGAAGTTGGACAGAGGACCATCGCCTGAGTAGGGCCAGCGCCGTCGACGCACCACTAACGGCGACCCTAGTGACAAACCATCGTAAGTTGCACGCTCTCCCGAAGAAAGCCAGAGTGTCAGCATCTCGAACTCGCGCCAAGATCTCGCGTAAAAGTCTCGGCGTCCAGCCGCGCCGAGCTTCTCACCCATCCAACGCGTGACCATGCCCCGTGGGTCTACGCCTGTTGGCGCGAGCACGAATGTGGTGGATGGTGTGAGTCGGTAGACCATCGGCCCGATCTCGTCATCGGCGACGCCGTGAACCCGGTAGTAGCCGTCAATCAACGTCTTGAGAGAACGTTCCATCGCGCCAGTAGTTTCCCCAAGCGCCGACTCGTCAAGTCGGTCGAACGGTAGGAGGATTGGTGACGCGACGGCCCGAATAGGTGCCAGGTAGATCCACGGCCACCAGGTGGCGAGCGAAAACTCGTCGGGATGCCCGGCGCAAGACGACCAGGTTCGAAGTCCGCGCGTGTTCAGCTCTGAGACGAGGGGAGCGATGCGCGCGTCTAGGCCGGGCGAGGCGTCGCAGTCGACACCAAGGGCAACTTGGGGTGCGGAGGTAGCGGACACGGCGTCAACAGTTAGGCGCCAAACTCTGTGGTCTCGCAACTCCGCCCAGACAGCCTCGCCACATTGCAGAGGAGCAGCACACTCGATCAACCTGTACGCCAGTTAGCAGAGCACCGACTTCCAGTTAGCAGGCCCGTCGCCCCCGCCCCAGAGCCCAAGCGCCGGTTGGCCCCTGACTTCTGTGACTACCCCACCAATTGGTTTGTACATGAGTACGGCAAACCACCGAAGTCCTGGCTTCTCTCCCATCACGGGCGAGGGCCAGGACTTTGTTCGTTTCAGATTGAACATCCGCCCTCAGCCGCCGGGCAGATGAGCAATCAATCCCTTCTTGAAGGCTCGCCCTTTTGATCTTTTTGTGATGATTTGCACTGCGCAACCGTTTTGAAGCGAGCCTTCGAACGAGAACGTCAGGATCTACGAAGTAACGGGTCTCGAATGGAGTTGGCGGGTCGAACGTCATCCTCTGTTCACGGACACCATTCGAACTGCGAGCATTGGAGGACTTCTCAAGAGTATGAGCAGTTAAGAGTACGAGCGGTTGAATAGTCGATGTCAAGAGCAAATGACGTTCATCCCTCGTGCAATCGCATCCGTCGATAGAGTCGAGAGATGTCTGAACTGCAACGTTTACGTGCTGACCACGCTGCCGCAGTCTTGGAGTTCGAAATGGCGAATCGTACCTACTTCGCCACATCAATCTCCGATCGAGGTGATGAGTTCTTCGACCACTTCGCTGAGCACTTCGAAGCGTGGCTCAGCGAGCAGAAGTCCGGTGCGGCCGCCTACCACGTGCTGGTGGATCCAGACGGTGCGGTCCTAGGTCGCTTCAATCTGATCCTGGCTGGGAATGGGTCGGCAGAGCTTGGATACAGAGTCGCTGAAAGGGCGGCGGGGCGAGGGGTTGCAACCACTTGGGTTCGTGAGTTGTGCGATCTGGCAACCGCAGAATATGGCCTACAGCGTATTCGTGCAGCGACCTCACTTCGCAATGTGGCATCACAAAGGGTTCTGACCAAGGTCGGGTTTGCTCTCCTTGGTCCGGCGGACCCAAATCACCTCGGTGGCAAGCCAGGGGTTTGGTTCGAGCTTGAGCTTGGTTGAAGGGCTGATCACTTCAGTCGTGTCCTCTGTGGAGCGCTCAATTTGTCGGTATATGAATCTGCATGTCGTCATGCCCCAGCGATCATGACAGTTGGCCAGTCCATTCGAGATAGACGTCGGCGAAGTGACGTCTGAGAGCAGAACTCACCAACTGCGTGTCACGATATACACAGTGGGCGAGCTACGAACTTGGAACGTGTGGTGTTGAAGATTTCAGCGCTCAGTTTCACTGCAATTCCTGCCAGTGCGTGGCACAGGAACTCGCAGTGAATTCGACGGTCATCCCTTACGCTGGCGAACATGTACGAGAGTGACGCTGAGATTGCAGTTGGCGCCGCTGAGACAGGCGCGGACATCATTCGCTCGAAGTTCGACGGCGTGCTCACCCATCATCCCAAAGTGCTCCACGACTTCGCTACTGACGCTGACATTGAAGGGGAGGAAGCGATACGGCGATTTATCAACGGCGCACGACCTGGCGATGGAATTCTCGGTGAGGAACTTGTACCCACCCAGTCATTCACGGGTCGACAATGGTTGGTGGACCCGCTTTGTGGGACCCTGAACTTCGCGGCACGGACGCCTCTGGTGGCGGTCAACGTTGCTCGGCATGACCCAAGGAAGCGTGATGTAGCGGCAGTCGCGGACCCATTCACGGGCGAGGTCTTCTGGACAGATGGAGCATCCGCGCGCGTGCGTAAGGCTGGATCTGATCAACCTCTCAGCCCCTCAGGACTTTCGCGACTGGTGGATTTGAACGTCGACGCACCAGTGAATGAAGTGCGCGGGTTGGTCACGGTGCGTCTACTCTCGAGCGCAACGTTTCGTGAAGCCTTCGAACCGCGCGTACTCTCCACGTCACTGGCTTTGACGTGGGTTGCTGCAGGGCGGCGCGCCGCCTTCGTCACTGAGGGTGACCTTCGCGACAATGTGCACTTCGCGGCCGGCATCGCCCTGTGTCAGGCTGCGGGGTGTGTGTTGACTTCGTTGGACGGCGGACCACTCGGGAGTGCGAGAGGTGGCTTGGTGGCAGCGTCTGACAGTCGAACTCATCTCGAAATCGTCGAGATGATTCGAGGACTTGCGTGAAATTGGGCCACGGCCATGCTGTTGTGAGGCTTTGAAGACAGACGACTGCGGAACTCAAACAATTCAGAGTGGCAGGATCATTCGAAGGACGCGGCCCCGACTCGTGCCTTCGAGGAACCCGGTTGATACGGTGCCCCTTCGCCACGCTCGCACAAGAGCCGCAGGCTGTTGAGGTAGTACGCCCAGGTGAAATTGGCCGAGGCTACGGCATCGCTGGGTCGCTCTGGTCCCATGTGATGCCAGAAGCGGACCAACGTGGCGCCGTTGATTGACTCGAGCACGAACCGTATCGTCGTTTCGCCCCAGGCATCATGACCATCGACGCCCTCAAAGGTGACACGAAGAGGTGCTTCGATCTCTGTGATGCGCAGATGTGGATTGAAGACGCCACGGAATGAGAAGCGAAAGAGTGATCCAACCTCGGCTGTCCCTGCCTGCACGTCCCTGGTCCACCACGAGGCGAGTCCGTCGCTCGTCGTGATCGCTGCGAATACTGTCTCGATCGGTGCCCGCACATCTAAAGCGTGATGGACGATGTTCATTTCGCCTCTCGATCGATTCGAGTCGGAGGTAGTGCCTCGCCGGTTTCGAGCAACGTCTTGAGACTTGAGAGCAACACGGGCCAACCGTTCTTCACCATTGTTGCCACTGCGCTGTTGGGGTCGAAGTTGTCATGGATGACGGTCAACTTCACCAACTCTCCCATCGGCTCAATATCGAATGTCACGCGCGATCTGCCTTCGCTCGTCAATTTGACGAAGAGCTCGTCACCGAAGTGGACGTGGTCATTCAACTCTGGCGTGAAGGTATGCCACGTGTAGCTAAGCCGGCGGTGTGGACTTGATTCGAGGACGATCTGCTCAGGATCAGAGATGATGATGCCGTCGTTGTCCCATGTCATGCGCGACCCTTGCTCCCACTGTGTGTCAAACGTGACGTGCCACCAGCGTTTGGTGAAGATGGGATCGGTTAGTGCTTGCCACAGACGTTCGGGCGTTGTCTTGATGTAGGTCGTGTAGACGAAGTCGGGTTTTTGCATCGTTGGTTCCTCCAGTGCTCGCTTCAGGTCCGAGAGCGCTCGGACTCGTTGTTGGTCGTAAGGATTGATCCATCGCTCGGCAATGTCATTGATCGGCACTGCGTTCAAGTAATGAAGTGTTTCTCGCCCGTGTCGCACCGTCGAGATGAGGTTGGCCCTCTCGAGTATCGTCAGGTGCTTGCTCACGGATTGACGAGCGATGTCGAGGCCGACCGACAGGTCCTTCAAGTTCTGACCATCGTGGTCCTTCAGGCGGTCGAGCAGGTGTCGACGAATCGGATCTGCGAGGGCTTTGAAGACACGGTCCATGTTCTGCATCACGGGTTCACTGAGAACTTGAGGTCCCGAGGGAATGGTGTGGTCTGACCGGTCGTGAGCAAGCTCTTCAGACTGAAGAGGAAGTGCGCGCGCCTGACATTGCAATAGGCCATGAACCCACTCGGGTCCCGCCAGTTTGCGTGGGTGAACAGCACTGCGGCCCGAGCACCGCTGTCGATGAGCTCAGAGGTCGATTTCGTACCGACCCACTTCTCGGCGCCGCCAACGACATACTTCGCCACGCGACTCTGGACGTCGAGGCGAGTGACGCCCACGACGTCCGCCGCAGGAACATCGAAGAAGGAATTGTGATTTGCACCCTCTAATACGTCCCCATGGTCTTCGTTTCGGTTCCAACCTTGCGATAGCCCATCGATGATTGCCAGACTCGACACACGCTGAAGTGCAGCGCAGACGACGACTCGATGTGTGACATCTCGCACGCAGTCCTCCTTGTTCGTGTGGCATTTCGGGCGTATAGAGAAATTAGGCAGCCTTTTGGCTGCTTATTAACATACGTGGTTAATTGACTGCGTGTCAAGGGAACCGTGATCGTCGATGAATGGTTCACCCCATCAGGACAGCAGTGCACATTCCAACTTCTTCTCGTACGGGTCCTTGCGTTGGGGGCAGAGCAGGAGAAGAGTGGGTGTACGGGGTCAACAGTGGCGAACTAGGTCGATCGACGTGGCCGAGCCTGAATGACCTACGGAGTTGAACGTCACACCAGTCGACGAGGGGGAACCGTCAATGCGCTCCGTCAGCTATTCAATGTCCATCTCACTGGACGGCTACATCGTGGGTCCTGATGGCACCTTCGACTGGAGCGAGCCCCAAGAAGATATCTTTCGATTCGCCTCCGACGAGGTGCGCGGGTATGGGGTTCATCTCCTGGGACGACGCCTCTATGAGACGATGCTCTACTGGGAGACCCTGAGGGTTGATGATGCGTCGCTCGACGAGTCGCTCCTCAGCTTCGCATCACTCTGGACAGCGTTGCCCAAGGTGGTTTTCACGACCTCATTGTCGACCTTGCGAGGCAACCACCACCTCGCGACGCGAAGCCTCAAGGAGGAGATCGAGCATTGGCGAGATGAGCCGGGCATGGGCGATATCGCAATCGGGGGTGCGTCGCTCGCTGCCCAAGCAGCTGCCCTCGGACTCATCGACGAGTATCGGGTCAGGGTGTATCCAGTGCTTGTGGGCGGCGGAACCTCGTTCTTCCCCGAGCAGGAGCGCCGCGAGAACCTCGAACTGGTAGATGTCCGCAACTTCAGCTCAGGGATTGTCGCTCTTCGATACCGCGTAGCGCAGTAACTGTCAACCGTCAGCGTCCATCGCGCGAAGTCGTTGGTGTTGAACTGGTTACTCAACCGTGACGGCGCTCCGTCTTGATCGACTAAGCACATAGTGGAGTTCTCGCCACCACCATCGCAGTTGCCATGTCAAGTCAGCGCAGGTGTCGGTTCTATGTGAAGGAAGGGGGCCCTCGCAAGAGCCCCCTTCCTTTTCTTCCTCAACACCCTGTGAAACAGGGCGATGAGCGTTACTGACTAGCTGCAGCGCACGAATGCGGGCAAGTGACTTGACTGTGAAGCGTCGAGCAGGTTGCTGAAGGCTCGAACGACGTCAGGGAAGTCTTTCGCCAACGTGATGCCATTTTGATACATGGCAATGATCGCTGTCTCGACAGTGACACCCAACTGACAGGCCGCCGTGCGTGTCGCAGGTGCCGCCGCGCCAGTCACGGGTGTCGTTGGAACGGCAATCCCGTGGTTGGTCATGAGCGCCGTCACTGTGGCAACGTGTTGGACCTCGCTCGGGATGATGTTGCTAAATGGAGCAGTGGCGCCGAGCTTCGCGACCACATTGTTGTAGGTCGCGAGTGCGTAACGCTCCTGAGTCAATGCGTTAGTGAGCGCAGTGGTCAGACTCGCGGTCGCAGGAACCGTTGAGACGGGCAGTGGCACTGCGGTGCGCAGTTGAATCATCGCGGCCACTCGGTAGCGTGCGCGAAAGATGCCGCGCGTTGTCACGAGTTGACCCGGACGAATGACGTTGAAGGCAGCATTCTTACCGTCGAGCGTGAACCGTGATTGGGTCGTGGTCATCAGTACGTAGCGCGTCGTCCCGCTCAGAACGACGAGTTGATGAACTGGCGTATTGACACTCACCACCGAACCGCTCAATGCGAACGCTCGAGCAGGCGGACCGCCCGCTGCGGCAGTACCAGCCACGACGCCCGTCGCGACGCCTGACAACCCAAGTGACGCGACGAGTAATAGTGATGCAATTGAATTTCGTTTCATGATCCAACTCCTTGAATTAGTGGACAACTTCAACGTATGGGGATTGCTACTCGCGCGACAGAGTCCAAGGTCATGACGTCGATGAGGTCGGTTGTGCTCACAGGATTCTCAAAGAATCAACTCAAGACTGCGTTGACACTGCGCGTGACGAACGTATGTTGACTCGTTGAACGAAGTCACCATTTATCTCGCACCTGACATCACGACTGCAAGCAAACGAGATGCGCGATGTCGAGGTGTGGTCAATCACTCGCTTGTTTGCTTCATCGACGCTGCCAATACCGAAGAGCAAATGATTCGACGTGCAACGATCACGAACTCGTGTTGATAACGACG
>DAIEHI010000048.1 GCA_027355725.1 Acidimicrobiaceae bacterium | reverse complement strand
ACGCCAGGATCGCCCGAATGGAACGTTCGTGCCGACGTCGTCGCTCGGGCGATGCGTCTCATTCGAGACGGCATCGTGGATCGCGAGGGAGTTATGGGATTGGCCCAACGCTTGGGGTACAGCGATCGCCACCTCAATCGCCTCATCACCGCCGAAGTCGGAACTGGCCCCTTGGCCCTCGCACGGGCCCAACGATCCCAGACCGCTCGGACGTTGCTCGAAATGACCACACTCCCCATTGCCCGCATTGCGTTCGCATCCGGATTCGCCAGTGTTCGTCAGTTCAATGAGACGATGCAACAAGTCTTCGCCGATACCCCGCGAGGGTTGCGTTCTCGCATTTCAAAGAAGTCGCCGGGTCGCTACGGAGATGGTGACACTCAAGGGATCCGACTTCGCTTGGCCGCGCGACGACCCTTCAACCCTGACTCTGTCTTTCGCTTTCTCATCGATCGCATGGTGACGGGTATTGAATCATTCGAAGGATCGAGTTACCAGCGCAGTCTTCGTCTCGCCCATGGTTACGCCGTAGTGAGTTTGACCCCGAGTGCCACGGGCGATCATGGTCCGGCATATGTCGAGGCCGAACTGCACCTATCGGACCTTCGTGACCTCACCAGTGCAGTCTCGCGGTGTCGCCAGCTCTTCGATCTCGATGCCGATCCGATCGCCATCCGACTGGCCCTTGGCGAAGACCCTCTCATTGGTGAACTCGTCACCCGGGACCCGGGGCGTCGAGTACCGGGAGCCGTTGACGGTTTTGAACTCGCCGTTCGCGCCATCATTGGCCAACAGGTCTCCGTCGCCGGTGCACGTACTGTTGCCGGTCGTCTCGTCCTGAGCGCCGGTGAGCCGCTCGCGCGTCCCTTTGGGTCAATCACTCACCTCTTCCCCACGCCCGAAGCACTCATTGCGCTCGCTAAGGATGACCCGGGCGCGTTCTCGATGCCAGCGACACGACGAAGAGCGTTGGTCGCGCTCGCTGAAGCGGTGCTCGTGGGAGACGTCGTCATCGACCCCGGTTCGGACCCTGCAGAATTGCGGCGGTCACTGGTCGCCCTGCCCGGCATCGGTCCATGGACCGCACAGTACGTAGCCATGCGTGCTCTTCGCGACCCCGATGCGTATATGGCGAGCGACCTGGGCATCAAACGAGGCCTCAGCGCAGTCGGAGCACCGTTGGATCCAGCCGAGTCGTCTCGGCTCAGCGATCGTTGGCGCCCATGGCGTAGTTACGCCATGGCCCACCTGTGGTCCATCCCTACCAATCCTGCCACTATGAAAGAGAGCACCACATGACCAACACCACATGCCTTGCCGTGATCGACACCTCGATTGGCACGCTCGTGCTGCACGCTGAAGGTGAGTACCTCACTCGTATTGAGTTGCCCACGCCCGCGCGCGTCGCGACCGCGCGCGACGGTGACCCGACGAACGTACTGCACGACGCCGCCACACAACTCACGCAGTATCTTGCGGGTGAGCGTCTGAGCTTCGATGTACCCGTGCGACTCAACGGCACCCACTTCCAACGAGCCGTGTGGGGTGAGTTGATGAAGATCCCCTATGGAGAGACGATCACGTACAGCGACCTGGCCCATCGAGTCGACAGTCCCAAGGGGTTCAGGGCGGTCGGACAAGCCAACGGGAGGAACCCCATTCCCATCATCGTGCCGTGCCACCGAGTGGTGGCGAGCAACGGCATCGGTGGCTACGCCGGAGGCGTGAATATGAAGCTCACTCTCCTTGAACTTGAGCAGCAGGTGACGACCCGTGGCGTGAGCATCTAAAGCTCAGTGCACGGTCGTCACAGTGCCAGCGCCACCCTCGACTCCAGATGCACTAACCAGTACCGTGGAGGAATCGTGAGGAGAACCTATGAGCCCGTTTCGTAGGAAGCGCATCCACAACGCACAGCGGCGAGAGATGGCTCGCGTTCAGTGGGGTCGGCGCCCGTGAGCAACCTCGTTATCCTCGGCTTCGCCATTGCGCTGGTGGTCCTCGTCCTTTTTTGGTCGAGTCGCTACGGTGGACGTGGTCGGGGCCGGGGAACCTCGCTGCGGCGAAGCGCCAATGCTCACACGACAGCGACGGGACAGGCCAAGAAGGGCTACCCGCACCGAGAGCAGGCTGAGGCCCGCGCGCGACAACTCTCGTCGCGTGACGGAGCACCTATGAACGTGTATCGCTGCGCTACGTGCAACAAGTGGCACGTCGGTCATGGCAGATAGTTTGGCGCGAGTTTCAAGAGCGTGCGCGGGCCCTCGACATAGGGACATAGGACCCGAGGAAACATGCCCGTTTGTGTGCAAGTCTTATGAGCGTTGGCCGCACCACGGCCCTCGACGGCGACCGGCGCGTAGCAGTGATTGATGTGGAGTTCCATGAAGGCACAGGCTCTCGACACAAACAGGGGTGACTCGCTCGCGTCATCGCACGTAATGGAACTGACCAACGTGTCCAAGCGCTATCGCAGCGGCGGTGGCGTGGCGGACGTCTCACTGTCGATCAACCAGGGTGAGGTCTTTGGGTTCCTCGGACCCAACGGTGCCGGCAAGACCACCATCATCCGCTTGCTCCTCGACCTCATCCGACCCAATACGGGCGAGATCAAGCTCTTCGGGCTCGATTCGCGTGCCGACAGCGTCGCCATTCGACGCCGCATTGGCTATATCCCCGGTGACCTCGGCTTGTACGAACGGCTGACCCCGCGAGAGATACTCACGCACTTCGCGTACCTGCGCGACAAGATTCCCTGGTCCAAAGTGACACCCCTCATTGACGAATTGGACTTGGAGATCGACAAACCAGTGCGAACGCTCTCGAAAGGGAACCGCCAGAAGGTCGGACTGGTCGCGGCGTTCATGGGTGACCCCGAGTTGCTCTTGCTCGATGAGCCCACATCTGGACTCGACCCACTGGTCCAACAACAAAT
The DNA here is from genome assembly GCA_027355725.1 of Acidimicrobiaceae bacterium. GTDB lineage: Bacteria > Actinomycetota > Acidimicrobiia > Acidimicrobiales > RAAP-2 > RAAP-2. Next base: position 34,721 of record DAIEHI010000048.1, on the reverse strand, counting down.
CCACGAACTGGTCCGGCGAGCCGCCTTCGAGGGTCGAACCGTCTTTCTCTCGTCACACATCCTCTCTGAGGTCGGCGAGATGGCCGAGCGGGTCGGACTCATTCGAGCGGGTCAGTTGATAGCGGTCGAGCGCGTCGTCGACCTTGCGAAACGTTCGTCGCACTTGATCGACATCAGCTTTGAGTCACCGCCCGACCCGAATTTCCTGTCATCACTCGAGGGACTACGCAGCGCCAGCGTCGTTGGCAATCAGTTGCGTGCAGAAGTGTCCGGTGACCTCAATCCGGTGATCGCTCTCATCGCGACCGCTCACGTCACCGATCTCTCTATCCGCGAGCCCGGTCTCGAAGAGATGTTCCTCACCTTCTACGAGCAACCACATGCCTAGGTCCGCCCCTCGTAACCTGCACTCGGTCTTCGAGCGTTCGATGCGCGAGGTTCGTCGCTCGCTCCTGGGCTGGCTCGTGGGCATCGTTGGTTTCAGTCTCATCATGTTGTCCATCTTTCCAACGATCCACGGCAACGCAGGGTTCGCTCAACTGATCAATGCCTACCCTGAAGCCCTGCGCAAACTCTTTGACGTCTCGGACTACACCACGGGCCCCGGATACCTGCGCTCGGAGGTGTTCTCTTTCATGGCTCCGCTGCTCCTCGCCATCTTCGCCATACTCTGGGGCGCCGATCTCACCGCCGGCGAAGAGGAACGTCGCACCATCGATACATTGCTCGCCACGCCCGTCTCGCGTCAGCGAGTGGTCGCAGAGAAGTGGTTAGCGCTCGCCACGGCAGTCGGCGTGCTCGCCCTCGCCCTCGAGGTGCTCCTCGGGGTCGTTGGTCCACTGTTCAAACTCCACGTCGGCTGGGCGCCACTGAGTGCCGCGATCATTGGTTCTGGCCTCTTCGCGCTCTCCTTTGGCACACTCTCGATGGCTATTGGAGCGGGGACGGGATCGAGGGGATTCGCTCGAGGGGTGTCGGCTGCCGTTGCGGTCGTCATGTACCTCATCAGCACCCTCTCGCAACTCGTTGAATGGCTGAAACCTTGGCGTTGGACTTCTTTGTGGTACCACGCACTGGGTTTCGATCCGCTGAGCCATGGCTTCAACGTGGGGCACCTGTTGGTGTTGGTTGCCTGCGTGGCCGTACTCGTCGTTGCTGCGATCACGCTGTTCACGCGGCGCGACTTCTCGAATTGACCCCACCAGGAAACGGAGGAATTGATGACGAACCATAATCATTCAGTCAATGAAGTTGAGAGCACCTCCTCATCACCATTGGACCTCGACGAAATCAGCGTCTTGAGAGCCGAGGACGAAGACTACGACGAGGACGAACTCGTGGGTGAGGAAGATGAGCGAATCGACGAGGACGAAGAGGAGCTCGATGAGCCCGACGACGGACAGCACCTGTAGTCCTCGCTGGACGTCATCACTCGAGCACCTGGGCGCTGGCTGTGGTGATGGGTGGCGCCGTTAACCTAGAGGTCCCGTGGCAATACTCATCGACCTTCAAAAAGTGACCCTGGACGGTGCAGACCGCGTGGTCTTGAATTCCCTGGACCTCACCGTCTCAACCGGAGACCGCATTGGTGTCGTCGGCATCAACGGCACGGGAAAGTCCGCACTGCTCAAGATTCTTGCGGGTTCACTGGAACCGCACTCGGGGAACATCCGTCGTGGTAAGGGAGTCCACGTTGGCTACTTGGAGCAGATCCCGAGTCTGCCCTCTGGCACGGTGCGCGACGCGCTCGGAACCGGGTGGCAGGTCGACGCAGCGCTCGACCGCCTCGGCATGCTCGACGCCGCCGATACCAACACTGACCACTTGTCCGGTGGTCAACAAAAACGCGTCGCTCTGGCTCGAATTTTCGCTGAAGCCAATGATGTGCTGATCCTCGACGAGCCAACCAACCACCTGGACCTCAATGCGATCCAGTGGCTCGAGCAGCAGATCATCGCGTTTCGCGGGGCCGTCATTCTGGTGAGCCACGACCGGTTTCTCCTCGATCAAGTCACGACGCGCATGGTCGAAATCGACCGTGGTAAGACCTACCTGCACTCGGGTGGCTATTCACGCCTGCTCGAGGCCCAGGCTGAGCGTGAGGAACAGGCGGCGAGCGCTGAACAGACCCGCCGCAATCTCGCGCGGATCGAACTGGCGTGGCTGCGCCGAGGCGTAAAGGCGCGATCAACCAAACCCCAGGCCCGCATCGACGCCGCACAGCGCCTCCTCGCAACCCGACCCGAGGGGGCTGCACGCACGGGGACGCTCGATCTGAGCGTCGACATGCCTCGACTCGGTACGACCGTGGTCAAGGTTCACAACGTGAACTTCGCCTACCCAAACGCGCGAGAGATCCTTCGCGACGTGAACCTTGAACTCGGCCCCGGCGATCGCATCGGCATCGTTGGACCGAACGGCGCGGGAAAATCCACCTTCATCAACCTCCTCGCCCAACGCATCACGGCCACCTCGGGCACGGTCAAGCACGGCCCAACCGTCGTCACGTCATATTTCGAACAGGATGGCGGAGACTACGATCTCGAGGCCACCGTCCAGGAACTGGTGGCGGGTCCTCGCGGCGTGCCCGGGTCACCTGAGGACGTTGCGTTGATGAAACGATTCTGGTTCACCGGGGCATTGCCCTTGACCAAAGCCAAGGATCTTTCCGGTGGTGAACGACGAAGACTGCAGCTGCTGCTCGCCTTGTCGCTTCGACCGAACGTGTTGTTCCTCGACGAACCAACGAACGACCTTGACCTCGAGACCATTCGACTCATCGAGGAATTCCTCAGTCAGTGGTCTGGAACCCTCGTTGTCGTCTCGCACGATCGCACCTTCCTCAGCCGTACGACCGATCGGCTCCTCGAAGTCCACGCGAATGGCACCATCGCCGACATCCCCGGCGGAATCGATGCGTGGATTGCGCGCGCCGCGGGCATCTTGAGCGACGCGCCGGGTGATGCGAACCCGAGCGCCAAGAGTGCGGTTCCCTTGGGACGCCAGATTCGCGACACCGAAAAGGAGATCGCCCGCCTCGAGCGACGCCGTAGCGCCATCAACGAGAAGATCCTCTCGTCGCTCGATCACCGAGAGCAGACTCGACTCGGTGAGGAGCTCAGCGAAGTCGGCCGCGCGCTCAGTGCCGCCGAAGACCTCTGGTTCAGCCTCTCGGAGTAGTCCCTCGAGTCTCACGCGACGAGCTGGACCAGCGCTCACTGAGGTGAGAGAGCAATGAGGTGCCGAGGGGACCTTCGAACCACTTCACGTGACCCAGTAGGAAGCCCTCGTAGGCGAGGCTGGTATTGCTGGCAGAGTGCACGACGTCTGCGAAGTATTCAATCTCTGAGAGCGCGAACTCGACGTGAGACACCGGCAGCAGTGCAATGAGTGCCGCACCCTGTTCCTTAGAGAGTGGTGACACGTCCTCGTAGCCGTCGAGCAGGGCATCCACGCCACCGAAATCCGGTTGGACTGAACCAACTTGATTGATATCAAGCCAGTCAACGCAGTTTCGCTCGACGGCAATGGCCAGGTCGCGAACCGCGGTCGTACGGTTCGACAGACCAAGATCGAGCACCTCGACGACCGTGGCGTCCTCATCACTCGTGCTCCACGTGAGGTTTGACGCGTGCCAGTCGCCGTGGGTCCATTGAGTCTGCTCGCCTCGAACCAGGGGCGACGCGTGCTCGATCGCGGGCACGAGCCACCGCCGAAAGTCCTCCTCGTACTCAAAGTGCTCGAGCGCGTGCGCCAGTGCGCTTCGTCGCTCGAGCATCGTGAACAGCGCTCGTAGGGGGTCATCGTCGCCAATGATCGCCATCGAGTCGTTCAAAATCTCTGGCGTCCAGGCGGTCGGCGCGAAATCACGCGCGCCCGCATGAAAGTGCGCGAGCGCACGACCGGCCGATGAGGCGTGATGCACGCTCACAAACGGATACCACGACGGCACGTCGCGGTAGGCGTCAACGCCGCGCGCCGCGTCGTGGACCTCGTAGACGTTCTCACCGAGTTGCACCGTCGACTCGCCACCCGTTGTTGAGAGCACCGCCGGCACCGAGACGCCGCGGGCACGAAGATGACGGGCGAACTCATGTTCACGTTCGAGTCGCGCGGCGCTACGAACAGTGACGTGGTGACGCTTGATGAACACGCTCGCACTCGCACTGCGTACGAGGGCGGCTGCGGACATCGGTCGAGGGCTGCGCCAGACAATGTAGGGGGCACCCGATTCGCCCACGATCCACGAGTAGTGAGCGAGGACCTCGCGCACCTCATCGGCGCTGATCGCGGGCCAGTCGGGCCTCACCATCTCAGTACCCATGCCGTGTACGAGATCGGTCACGGGCGCACTGGCGCTTCGAGCGACTCAACCAGTTCACCCTCGTCCGGCTGACCGCGACGTCGAGCAATCATGTGGCTGACGGCACCGGTGACGAGCGTCGCCGCACCCGATACGACAAACGACGTAAGCGAGGCTGACATCCACGCTCGATTGTGGAAGTGCACAAAGTTGGCCACGTGCGACCACATCGAGACCCACCACGAGATGTAGCCCGGATTAATGAATTGATAGATGACGAATCCGAACGCCCAGGGGATCAACATCGTCGAACGTCGCGCGTGACCCGAGAGGCTCCATGTGCCACGGGCGAGGATGAAGAAGTCAACAATGAAGACCGCCGACATGGGCACGAAGACCGAACCCAAGAGCACGAGGAAGTTCTCGTAGTCTGCGATGTTGATCAACAATGCGAGTGCGGTGGAGAGCAGTGAGACGCCGAGTGCGAGCACGCGTCGGTCCCACAACGGACGGAGATTCTGGACCGACACGACAGTCGAATACACGTCAGCGAACGACTGGTCGAGCTCGCGTGCGGCGAGCAACGCAAAACAGAGCGATCCGAGCGGCACCGCAATGAACGCGCCATAGATGTCAGAGGGATTCTTCGCAACGGTCACCAGCGCAATGAGACCAATGACGTAACAGAGGATTTGGGTCAGGCTGTAGCCAACGAACGCTCCGAAGAACGCCGTTCGCGTTGAGCGTGAGTGACGCGTGTAATCAGCCGCCAAAGGTGCGAATGACACCGCCACCGCAATCACGGTGTCACTCGCGGCCCAGTAGCCCGACCACGTGCCGTGCGTGAAGGACGGCACGTGATGTCCCAACAGTTCGACGCTCAGGTACACGAGTACGACGAGTACGACCGGTGTCGCCACGCGACGAAGGATACGAATAGCCCCGAGCGGTCGAAGGGTCAGCAACCCCGTGATCGCTCCCGCCATCACGATGTACTCCCAGCGCGCCAGACCCGGTGCCACGGTGTGGGCGGCCGTGGCGATCGTGACGAGCTCGAAGATCCCCCACCCGAGTAACTGGATGATGTTCATCACGGTTGGCACGTACGACAGTCGTCTCCCGAAAAGTCCGCGCAAGAGCACCATCGCGGGGGCGCCGGTTCGTGCGCCCGCGACGCCAGAGAGCGCGACGACCAGCGTTCCGAGGACCGTGCCGACGACAATCGCCGTGACGCTCGCGGCGAGCGAGAGTTCGCGAGTCCCCGTGCCGTTGGGCTGTAGCACGAAGATGGCACCAGTGAAGCCGAGCAGGCTCACGCCCAAATTCCCCCAGAGACCGAATTGGTCGAAGAACCCGAGCGCTTGAGGCACCGGCTCATCGAGGGTCAGTGGGACTTCAGAGTGTTTGTCGCCCGCGACAACGCTGAACGACTGGGAATCTGACGCACTGGTCATGACCTGCTCTCCTTACGCCGGCATTACCCGGACAAGTTCAACGGTCGGTGGCGCTTCGGCCAACACTGGCGAGCCACCCTCTCAGCCCGGTACGTCCGAGCTCCCGTAGTAAATCAACAGCAAGGTACCACAGTGGTGCCCCCGCACGACAGGAATTGACAAACGTTCAGTGCCCGTCGACCTCGGCCAGGAACTCGTTCACGACCTCGAGGTAGCGCTCGGTCTCCTCAACGAAAGGCATGTGGCTCGAGTGTTCGAAGATCTCCCAACGCGCGCCATCGATGGCGTCAAAGAACGGTTGGATCGTGGCCGGTGTCGCTTCGTCGAAGCGTCCCGACAACAGCAGCGTTGGACACGTGATCTGAGACAGCCGTTCGACCACCGACCACAGGCGCAGCGAACCGACGCAGAAGAATTCGTTCGGGCCGAACATGGTGTTGTAGACCGTCGGGTCCGCCGCCATGTACTCGATCGTCTTCAGGACCTCTGGCGGATTGGGCACCACCCGACACACGTGCTCGTCGTAGTACACCTGGGATGCGGCGAGGTACGACTCGTCATAGATCGTGCCCGCCGCCTCGTGGGCGTCGAGGACATCCCTCGTCTCACGAGGTAGTTGGGCGCGCAACTTCTTCGACTCATCCACCCAGAGATCCATCGACGCGGGGGCGTTACTCAGCACCAGTCCACGAAGTCCGCTGGGGCGTCTTATGGCGTGTTCGGCTCCGAGCATTCCTCCCCACGACTGGCCGAGCAGGTGGTACTCGTTTGAGATCCCAAGGACACTGAGTAGGTTGTCCAATTCAGCGAGAAACAGGTCAACGGTCCAAAAATCCGCGCCCCGATCCGCCAGCAGCGTCGAGCGGCCGCCACCGAGTTGGTCGTAGTGGATGACGGGGCGTCCCGTAGCGGCGAGAGCCTCGAGCGCGAGCAGGTAATCATGCGAGCAACCCGGTCCCCCGTGGACAATGACGAGTGGCGTCATGTCGGTGTCGAGACTGCCCGTCACCCGATACCAGGTCCGCCACTCTTTGAATGTTGCATATCCTTCGCGCACCGACGTTGTACCCATGGCACGAGACTAGGGCTCGAACCAACGCTCCCGGTCGCGTGCGATGCACTGTGCGCTGCTCATGACGTGCACTCGCTCGAAGCGTGAGAGCGTCTTTGGAGTAGCCTCGTGTCGTCTATGGCCCTCTCAATTGGAATCGTCGGACTTCCCAACGTTGGAAAGTCAACTCTGTTCAACGCTCTGACCAATAACAACGTGCTGGCGGCGAACTATCCCTTCGCGACCATTGAGCCCAACGTCGGCGTGGTCTCGGTGCCTGATCCGCGCTTGGCGAAGTTGGCCGAAGTCTTCGGTTCCGAGCGCATCCTGCCCGCGTCGGTTACCTTCGTCGACATCGCCGGCATTGTCCGAGGTGCCTCGGAAGGCGAGGGACTCGGCAATCAGTTCCTCGCGGCCATTCGAGAATCGAACGCCATCTGCGAAGTGGTCAGGGTCTTCGAAGACGACGACGTCATCCACGTCGACGGCCGCATCGACCCAGCGGGTGACGTTGCGACAATTGAGACCGAGTTGATACTGGCCGACCTTCAGACGCTCGACAAAGCCGCCGGCCGACTCGACCGAGAAGCAAAACGCGGTGGCGACGCCGCGATCAAGCTGGCCGAAGTCCGAAAAGCACAAAGCGCGCTCAACGAAGGTCGGGTCATCTCAAGTCTTAGCAAGGAGGTCGACCACGAGGCGCTGGCCGACCTACACCTCTTGACGGACAAGCCGTTCATCTATGTGTTCAACGTCGATGAGGCAACGCTCGCAGACACCGCTCGACGGGCCCAACTGAAGGCGTCAGTGGCGCCGGCACCGTGCGTCATCTTGTGCGCCAAGGTGGAAGCCGAACTCGCTGGCCTCGATCAAGACGAGGCGCTCGAACTGCTCCAGTCCTTCGGCCAAGACGAGTCCGGCCTCTCTCAACTCTCACGCGTAGGATTTGCCGCGCTCGGCCTGCAGACCTTTCTCACCGCAGGACCCAAGGAGACCCGCGCCTGGACCATCCGAAAGGGTGAGACCGCTCCAGAAGCCGCTGGGGAGATTCACACCGACTTTCAAAAGCACTTCATCAAAGCAGAGGTCGTTGCTTTCGATGATCTGATGGCTGCGGGGAGCATGGCGGCAGTTCGCGCCGCCGGAAAAGCCCGCATCGAAGGCAAGGACTACGTGATGCGCGACGGTGACGTCGTGGAGTTCCGCGTAAACGCTTAGCCACTACGATTTATGCAGGCGTATGCGACAGAGGTCGGCGCCTGGAGACCATCACTAACGTTTAGGAGCATCATGACCTCTGCCGACTTTGATTTCAAGGTTGCTGACCTTTCCCTCGCCGACTTCGGTCGGGCCGAGATTACCCTCGCCGAGCACGAGATGCCCGGCCTCATGGCGATGCGCAAGGAATTCGGTGCGGCCAAACCCCTGAAGGGCGCCCGCATCGCTGGCTCATTGCACATGACCATCCAGACCGCCGTACTGATCGAGACCCTGGTAGAACTCGGCGCGGACGTTCGTTGGGTGAGCTGCAACATCTTCTCCACCCAAGATCACGCGGCGGCCGCGATCGTCGTCGGCCCCACGGGCACCCCAGAGAACCCACGTGGGGTTCCGGTCTTTGCCTGGAAGGGCGAGAGTCTCGAAGAGTACTGGTGGTGCACCGAGCAATTGATGCGCTGGCCGGGCTTTGACGGTCCAACGATGATCCTCGACGACGGCGGTGACGCCACGCTCTTTGTGCACAAGGGTCTCGAATTCGAGCGCGCTGGCTTCGTGCCAGCGCCCGAGTCCGCAGATTCCGAGGAGTACCGAGTGATCCTCGCACTCTTGAACAAGATCATCTCGAGTGGCGAGAAGATCTTCGAGCCCATGGCGCGAGGCATCATTGGCGTCTCCGAAGAGACCACCACCGGCGTGCACCGTCTCTATGAGATGGAGCGCGACGGCGTGCTGCTCTTTCCCGCAATCAACGTCAATGATGCGGTGACCAAGTCCAAGTTCGACAACAAGTACGGCTGTCGCCACTCACTCATCGACGGCATCAATCGAGCCACCGACACCCTCATTGGTGGCAAGGTGGCCGTCATCTGCGGTTACGGCGACGTCGGCAAGGGGTCAGCGGAGTCGCTTCGCGGCCAAGGTGCACGCGTCATCATCACCGAGATCGACCCGATCTGTGCGCTCCAGGCCGCCATGGACGGCTTCCAGGTCACCACATTGGAAGAAGCCCTTCCGTACGCGGACATCATCATCACCGCGACCGGTAACCGCGACATCGTGAGTGTCGAGCACATGCAGTCCATGAAGCACCAGGCGATCCTTGGCAACATCGGCCACTTCGACAACGAGATCGACATCGCTGGGCTCGCGGCCCTGCCTGGCGTCAGGCGCGAAAACATCAAGCCCCAGGTCGACAAGTGGATCATGCCGAGCGGACGCGCGATCATCCTTCTCTCCGAAGGACGCTTGCTCAATCTGGGCAACGCGACCGGTCACCCGAGCTTCGTGATGAGCAACTCCTTCACGAATCAGACCATGGCCCAGATGGAGCTCTTCACGAACAATGCGCAGTATGAGAAGAAGGTCTACGTCCTGCCCAAGCACCTTGACGAGAAGGTCGCCCGACTGCACCTCGACGCCCTGGGTGTCACGTTGACCACGCTCACCAAGCAGCAGGCTGATTACATCGGCGTCTCGGTGGAAGGTCCATTCAAGCCCGACACGTACCGTTACTAAATAACAACAAGACCCCGCCGGATCACTCCTCGGCGGGGTCTTGTTGTTGCAATGCAGCAACGACGACTAGCGGTAACCCGCGAAGAGGTCGTCGACGACCCCGTCGATGTGCTCGGGATTGTTGACGCGAACGAACCACTCTCGACCCATGACCTCGCGAAACTGGTCGCGGTCCATCTTCATCCAGAACGACCCACTCATCTGAGACGCGTGCGCGGCGAGCGCGTCGTACTTGGCATCGCTCACGCTGCTGACGTCAATGACCGCGGTGATGAGTTCGTCAGCGGTGCCCAGATCCACTTCTTCGGCGTTATCGGGCTCGGGGTCGCGAACGATGCCCTTGGCCTCATCGGCGGCGCGTTGTTCGCGTTCCTCTTGTTCCCAGCGCTCTCGATACATCGCCATCACCGAATTGGGTATGGCGTTGTAATAGAGCGTGGGCTCGAAATCAATGAGCTCGAGCGCCGCCAAAGTGATGCGATTGGCTTGGATGTGATCAGGGTGGCCATAGAAGCCGTACTCGTTATAGGTCATGACGACTTGGGGGCGCTCTTCGCGCAGGACTTCGGCCAGGCGACTCGCCGCGTCCGCGACGGGCGTTGACCAGAAGGACTCGGGATTGTCGTTTTGGGGCCAGCCAGCCATGCCCGAATCTCGGTATCCGAGGCGGACCAGGCGGCTGATGCCGAGCACGTCGACTGACCTCTTCAACTCGAGTGCGCGCAACGTGGCGACCTCATCACCGTCGTGGTCTGAGGTCCCCGGCTTCGCGCCGTCCATGGCGTCACCGTACTCACCATTGGTGCAGGTGACGAGAACCGTTCGAACACCCTGGTTCGCCAGGAGTCGAAAGACGCCACCCGTCGAGCTGGCTTCATCGTCGGGGTGGGCGTGCACCGCGAGAAAAGTCAGTTGTTCCATCAAAGTCCTCCGAACAGGTCTATGTCGTCACCCTTCGCGTTGTGGCGACTCCACGCGCGCTGGTAATACTCAATGCCGAATAACAGAGTAAAGAGTTTCGGGTCCATTGTGACCAGGTCGAGATTATCGATCTGTGATGCGTGAGCAGAAATGGCCTGTTGCTTCTGGGCCGCGAAGGATCTGACATCCATCACCGTCGCCACCGACTCGTCTGGCGTGTCGGGCACCGCATCAAGGATCCACGCCGGCAGTGAGAGCCCTTGGCTCTTCGCGCCCGACTTGAATTCCGCGAGAACGCCACGCGGCACAACGGGATAGTAGAGGCGCTGGGCGGCGCTACTCAGCTCAATGGCCCGACGCGTCACCTCATTGGTCCTGATGTGATCGGGGTGACCATAGAAACCGTTCTCGTCGTATGTCACGACAACCGCGGCGCTCGTCTCGTCGATGATCGCGGCGATCACCTTTGCCACGCTCTGTACGTCCGCGTTGATGAATGCGCGAGGCTCTCGATTTTGCGTCCAGCCAGCCATGCCCGAATCGTGGTAGCCGAGCATGACCGATCGTGTGAAGCCGACGAGTTTCGCTGAGCGCTGCAACTCCATTGCTCGCGTGCTCGCCGTAGCGTCGTGGTCGTGGTCAGGGTCGCTCCCGGGCCGTTGCTCGCCGTCAAAACCCAGCCGCCCATCGGTGCAGGTGACGAGCACCACGTTGTAGCCAAGTGCGCCGTAGTGCGACGAGATGCCTGCGCTGAACAACGCCTCGTCATCGGGATGTGCGTGTACGCAGAGCAGCGTTGGTGACGAGGTCATTTCGTCGAGACTACGAGGTCGCGAGTTGAATGATGCGCACGACGAGAAGAATCCCCGCGATCAGCAGGTACGCACTCTGTGCGCGCATCAGCAACGTTCGCGACTTGGAACGGTGCATCGGAGCGAGCAACGTGAGACGAGGCGTCCTCCAGTCGCGCTTGTCAATGTCGTACGCAATCGGTGGCGCGATCCGCCGAAGTCCAATCGGCAGTCCGATCGCGAGTCCAATGAACGCAACGACCGACAAGATCTCGAGCAAGCCAACCACGTTCACCGAAGTGAAGAGTGTCGAAATCATGAGGGTGAACGAGAGCACGACGAGCGCGGTCACGATGATCACCGCCACCACGTTCAACCACTTCGAGTTGACCCATGGGCCCATCACCTCGCGATCGTTACACAACAACAGGACAATGATGGTCGTACTCGGCAGCATCAACCCGCAGATCGCCTGAACCGCGAGAGTGATGAGTCCCAAGGGAGCGCCCGGGATCAGCGCCACCGTGCCCGCCAGGGTCAAGAGGAGCAGGAACCCTCCATAAAAGCCCTTCGCGTCGCGAAACCGTGCGTTGAGACCTTGATGCGAACTCGACAGGTCACCAATCGCGTACGAACTCGCCAACGTCACCGCTGCAGCACCGATCACTGAAGCGTTGAGGAGCAGGATTGCGAACAGAGCACCCGAACCGTGACCAACGTAGTGACCGAGTCCCCTCGCAACCCCGAGGGCGTTCGTGAACGAACTCGTACCACCGTGTGATGAGAGTCCCGCAGCGATCGCGGCCTCGATGGCGCCAGCACTCACCACCACGATGAATGAGCCCAAAATCGTATCGACGCGCTCGTAGTTCAACCACCGTGGCGTGATCTTCTTGTCAACGATGTTCGATTCCTGGAAGAAGAGTTGCCAGGGCGCGACCGTGGTTCCGATGATTGAGATGATCAAGAGCACCGAACTGGACGTCGCGCCGCCCCTGATTCCGGGGATGAGCGCATGATGCGCGACCGCCGTGAAATGGGGCTTGGCCGCGAGGACCAAGGGAACGAGAACGAGGTTCACCGCGACGAACAGCATCATGAAGCGTTCCCAGCGTCGAAATGATCCCGACGCAGTCACAAGAAAGAGCAGGATGACCGCCACCGGCACTGATGCGTAAGGGGACACACCGAAGTACTCCATGGCGAGCGAGATACCGATGAACTCGGTGATGATGATGATGAAGTTGAGGAAAAGGATGGAGAAGATCGAGAGGTTCCCCCAGTAGCGCCCGAATCGCTCTCGGATGAGACGACCGTGGCCGACACCCGTCACGGCACCGAGGCGCGCGACCATCTCTTGGATCACTATGAGAACGGGAATCAGAAGTGGAAGGGTCCAGAGGAGCGAGTAGCCGAAGTTCTGACCCGCTTGGGCGTACGTGGAAAAACCACCCGCGTCGTTGTCGCCAACCATGACGATGAGGCCGGGACCGATGATCGTGATGAGCGTCAAGAAACGTGCGCGAAGGCCGCGACGGTCTCCGACGTCGTGCGCTTTGATGGTCCCAAAGGCGCCGCTGATCTGTTGCTCGCTTGACTCTTCGTTGTGCACGCCACTCCTCCTTTCGTCTCGTTGTGGTCGCTCAGCGAAACAACCACGCGAAGACCGGAGGCGGGCTAGAAGCCTGTCCTTAGAGCAATGCGGGGTTGTGTCGTGTCATGGGTAGCCATTCGGCTGGTACTAGGGGGTTTCAGAAAGGCCCCCTTAGAACGTGACGTCGCACGGCTATTCCTCCACCGCACTCATACCGAACTCGCGGCGCCACCCCTGGGGTAGCAACTCCTCGAGCAGGTCGTCGACCGTGATAACACCGATCATCTTCTTGTTCTCTTCGTCGAGCACTGGCAACACGGTGAGGTTGAAGTCGCTCATTTTTCGTGCAACGCGGTGCAGGTCCCAGTGAGGGTGTACGTAGGTGAGGCGCGTGCGCGCGACGCTGAGGGCGAGTTCGCTTTCGCGCGCTCGAACCAGGGGCGCGATGGCCGCCGCACCAATGGGCTGGCCCTCTTCATCGAGCACGAACACCGCGTGCACCGACTCAGCGGGCACCGAGGAGGTGCGGATCGCCTCAAGCGCCTCGGCGGACGTGGCTGTTGCCGGCACGGTCACGAAGTCGGTGTTCATCAGTCCCCCCGCCGTGTCGGCGTTGTAGCTGAGGAGCTGGCGGACCTTGGCCTGCTGCTCAACGGGCAGATTCTCGAGAATAGGGAGACGTCGATCCTGGTCGATCTCATTGATGAGGTCAGCGGCGTTGTCGGGCTCCATACGTGACAACAATCGAGCGGCTTCTTTGTCCGAGCGTGATTCGAGGAATTCGAGTTGATGAGTCGTGTCGAGTTCTTCAAAGACGTCGGCTTCGAGTTCGCGGTCGAGTCCCACCGCCTCAATGATCTCCTCGCCCTCTTCGTGGCTCGCCTGTTCCACCAGGTCGGCAATCTGGGCGGGGTGCAGTCTCGCGAGTTTGCGATAAGGAATGCGCAGGCGTGCAGAAGGAACGTGGGCGACGAAGGGCTCAATCGACGCAAAGTCGACAATGGCGTCGACCTTGACGCGCTGACCAATCTTTTGACCCAACATCCGACGAAAGAACGACCGTCGACCGGGATCGACGCCGACCACTTCCCACCGGCCGTCGATTTCGGCGATCTCGATTTCGTTGGCGATGATGAGCCGACCGCGGACCAGATTGATGATGTGACGAGCGAGCAGATCCTCGGCGAGCAGCAACTCACCCGGGCGCCGCTCGAAGCGACGAAGGTCCACCCGTCGGCCCTCGAAGGTCATGCGACCCTGGCTCAGCCCACCAATCTTTCGAATCGGGACGAAGAGATTGCGTCCTTCGATGCGAATCACCGCGCCCACGATTGGCGGATGCGCGTCATCACCGAGTCGCGCGACTAGGTCTTGGACGCGACCAATCCTGTCGCCGGCGGAATCGAAGATCGGACGGCGCAGAAATGTGGAAAGGTGGAGAATTTCAGTCATGGCAAGTCCCGTAAGCGAACTAAGGCTACCTTCTTCGCCATTGAACGACCAGCCCGTCAGGATGAACTCTTCGCGTCAACGCTCGTTGGCTGGACCGGCCTTTAGCGAAGCGCGGGACGAAACTTCTCGAGTACGTCCGAAACGTAATCAACGTCATCGTCACTCACCCCCGCGTGGGTCACGAATCGGACCCGTCGAGGGGCGACCGTGCCCCCGTCCACACCCAACTTCGACAACTCTTCGACGATCTGACGAGCTTGAGGATGATTGAAAGAGACAATATTGGTACGGCACGTCGAAGCGTCATAGTCAGCTTCGGGGAAGGCGTCAGCGAACAACTCAGCCAGTTGGCGCGCCCTGTGGTGGTCCTCACTCAAGCGATCGACCATCGTCTCAAGCGCCACGAGACCCGCGGCGGCGAGAAATCCCGCCTGTCGCATTGCCCCACCCAAGCGCTTCCTCTCAATACGCGCTTGGTGCATGAGTTCATCCGAACCCGCGAGCAAGGAGCCCACGGGGGCGCACAGCCCCTTGGAAAGACACGCCATCACCGTCGTTGCCGTGTCGGCGTAGTCCTTCAGCGAGACGCCCGTGGCAATGGAGGCGTTGAAAAGACGGGCTCCGTCGAGATGCATCGGCCGTTCGCCAATGGCGCCAGCGAGTGCTCGAAGATCATTGAGTTCCCACGGCGTGCCACCAGAGGGCATGTGAGTGTTCTCCACGCTCACCATGGCGACGTGGGGCTGGTGGTCAGCTTCGGCATCGATGATCTCGAGCACGTCGCTGAGCGCCAGTGAGCCTGCGGAGTCATCGACCAGCGCGAACTGCACTGAAGAGTTCCTCGCGGACGCACCCATCTCAAAGCTCACAATGTGTTGTGACTTGCCCGCGACGATGACGTCGCCCGGTCGGGTCAGCACCCGCACCGCGATCTGATTCGCCATGACCCCTGACGGCAAGAAGAGTGCCGCTTCCTTACCCATTAATGCCGCAAAACGTGCCTCGAGCGCCACCACCGTCGGGTCTTCGCCGTAACCATCATCTCCCACAACGGCTGTGCTCATCGCGTCGCGCATCTGTTGGGTTGGCTGTGTGACGGTGTCACTTCGAAGGTCAACGTATCGAGTCATAGTGAAAGGCTATCGGTACGCATTTAGAATCCTCGTATGAGCGAAAATCTGGCACACGCACTACCCTCTCGTCCCAATGTCAACGACCAACTCGGCATAGAGATCGTTCTCGTCACCCCCGAGAAGGTGATTCTTCGCGTCGAGGTTGGACCCAAGGTCCATCAGCCTTACGGGATCTTGCACGGCGGGGTGTCGGCGTTACTCGCTGAAGGAGCGGCATCGATCGGCGGTGCGGTCAGCGTGGCTCCAGATCAGATTGTGGTCGGCACCGAACTCAACTGCTCGCACCTTCGCTCGATGACAACTGGCACACTCACCGCTACGGCCACACCAATACGCAAGGGTCGAACAGTGCACGTCTGGGGCATTGAGTTGACCGATGAACAGAATCGTCAGATCTGCGTTGCGCGCTGTACATTGCAGGTTCTAAAGGCACCTCAGGCTCCACCGGCCTAAGCCCTAGACTTTGTGCAGGACTAGCCAGCGAAGGGGCTGACAATGGGCGTTCGTTTCAGGGGATGGGGCATAGCTGTGCCCGAGCGCATCGTGACCAACGACGAGTTGTCCTTGACGCTCGACACTTCAGACGAGTGGATCACCGAGCGCACTGGAATCCGCGAGCGCCGGATCGGGGGCACCACCCAGTCCCTCGGCGCTCTCGCCGGTGGGCGAGCAATGCAGGACGCGGGATTCACTCCCGACGACATTGACTTCTTGGTGCTCGCAACGACAACGCCCGACCGCATCGCGCCGGCGACGGCGACACTCATTGCCCACGAACTCGGTTTGAGTTGTGCCGCGATGGACGTGAACGCGGCCTGCAGTGGGTTCGTCTACGCCCTGCGTGTCGCCCAGGGGCTGCTCGAAACCGGAAGTCGACGGATTCTCGTGATCGGCGCTGAGCACCTTTCGCGCTGGGTTGACTGGTCAGATCGCAACATGGCCGTGCTGTTGGCCGATGGCGCGGGCGCCGCAGTGCTCGAATACGACCCCGACGTCAATGACTTGCTCTCCTTTGTTCTTGGCGCAGACGGTGGTGGGGCTGACCTGCTCACCTGCGAGCACGGGGGATTCTTCTCAATGGATGGACGTGAGATCTTCCGACGAGCCGTTCGTGTTGTCGTGGACTCGGCCGAGAAAGCCATGCAGGCGGCCGGTATCACCGCTGATGACTTGGGTTTGATCATCCCCCACCAGGCCAACATCCGCATCATCCAGGCCGCCACCCAGCGTCTTGGCATCGACATGGAGCGCGCCGTGGTCGTGCTCGATCGCTACGGCAACACCTCGAGTGCTTCGATCCCCCTCGCCTTTGACGACGCTCGAAAGAACGGGCGGGTCAAGAACGGTGAGTACGCACTTCTGACCGGATTCGGCGCAGGGATGACGTGGGCGTCAGCGGTGGTGCGCTGGTCATAATGAGTCGTTCCACACTCGTCATCTTGGCCGCGGGTCAGGCTCGCCGTTACGGAGGACTGAAGCAGCTGGCACCAATTGGCGTGCACGGCGAGGGCATCATTGACCTGATCGCATCCGACGCGTATGCGGCTGGTTTCGCGCACATCGTTATTGTGATCAACCCTGATACCGGCGATGAGATTCGTGCTCACGTCGAACAGCACTGGCCCAAGGAGCGAAGCGTCGCCTTCGCCGTCCAGGACGAAGCCCGTGGCACCGTCGATGCCGTGCTCGCCGCTCAACCGTTCCTCGACGCGGAACAACCCTTTGGGGTCTCCAACGCAGACGACCTCTACGGGCGTGACGCTTTCATGAAGCTTGGTGAACACCTGCACACCAATTCAACGTGTTGTCTGATTGGATTCCAGTTGAACAACGCGCTCGTGGGAGAACTGCCGGTCACTCGAGGCGTCTGTCACGTCGTCAACGGCCACCTCACCGATATCTGGGAGCGACGTCAGGTGCACGTGTCGGGCGACGGCTACGTTTCAGATGACGGACACTCGCCCGCGGTCATCGAATCTGATTCGATTGTCTCGATGAACCTGTGGGGCTTTCAGCCTTCGATGTGGCCAATACTGCACGCCGAGATGGAAGTTCACGACTTCGCCGCAGAACCCGAGGCCCAGCTTCCCGTGCTCGTCGGAAAGATCCTGCACCACGTTCCCATTCGTTTCGATGTCCTGGAAACCACGTCGCACTGCGTGGGGGTCACCCACGCTGACGACCTACCCCTCGTGCAGGAATACGTTCGCGAACAGGTTGCACTAGGCGAACGACCAGAGCACGCATTCATTTAAGAGTGCGTCTGGCGCGACGAGGAACGCGAGCGGGTGAACGCAACGAGCCGTCGCGTAGTTTGGTCCAGTGAGCACCGAGCCGACACCGACAGGCACCAGGTCGGCGACTGGTCGAGTCATCGCGGTAGTCGTCATGGGTCTCGCTCTCTACGTGGTCCTTCCCGGGCTGGTTCGCGTCGTCGACTCCTGGCCCCGACTCTTCAAACTTGAACCGTGGTGGCTGCTGCTCGTCGTGGGTGCTGAATTCGCGAGCTTCTTTTGTGCCATGGCGCTCCTTCGTCTCGTACTGCGCAGTGAGAGTTGGTTCACAGTGGTTACCGCCGCGCTCGCAGGCAACGCAGTCACCAACACCTTGCCCGGGGGCGACGCTGTTGGCGCGAGCATTCAATTTCGAATGTTGGCCAATGCTGGCATCGACACCGTCCAAGCCGCCGGGGGCCTCACGGTGTCCTCCATCATCGGCATCGCCGGGCTCCTTTCGTTACCGATCTTCGCCTTACCGGTGATCTTCGGCGGCGTCACGGTCAGTACGGGTCTCGTTCACGCCGGAGAGCTCGGCTTCATTGGGTTCATCCTCATCATGGCCCTGGGCATCGTGCTGTTGACGACCGACAACGTCCTGTTCATGATGGGCCGAGGCGTTCAGTGGCTCTTGAACAAACTGCCCCGACGAGCACACTCCTCAGACCTACCCCAGCGGCTCCTCGCTGAGCGCGATCTAGTGAAGGCGGACCTCGGTCAGAACTGGTGGAAGGCGATCTTGCTGGTGGCCGGCAGGATTGGACTCGACTACTTGAGCCTGCTCGCCGCACTTCGCGCAACGGGCGCTCGACCAAATCCATCGCTGGTCATTCTCGCCTACGCCGCAACTGCCGTCATCGCTCTGCTTCCTTTGACCCCCGGCGGTCTTGGCATCGTCGAGACGAGCCTGAGTGGACTTCTCGTGCTCGCAAACGTGCCCAGCGCGAGCGCAGTCGTGGCGACACTGGCGTTCCGTGTTGGCTCGTACTGGCTCCCCACCATCGCAGGCGGTGTCTGTTGGATCCTCTATCGACGTCGGTTCGGCCCTCTCAAGTCCGTCAATCAGTCAAACTGACGCGCGCGACATTCTCGGGTCGTGAGCTCTCGCCAAAGCAACCATTGCGACGCGTGTCGGGACGCTAACGTAACTCGCAGAGCTCTACCCAGGGAGTGCATCAGTCGTGTCCGACCAGCCCCCACAGGACAAATCAGCACTTGACACTCGACGAGAGAAGATGTTCAAGCGCGCCCAGGCCAACAATGTGCCTCTCAAGACGATCTTCGTCACGATTCTCTCGGTCGTCGCTGTTTACGCACTTGCGAAGTTGCTGTACCGACTACGCGACGTCCTGCTGCTCATGCTCGTCGGCAGCTTCATTGCGCTCATCTTGAATCCACTAGTGGACGCTTTGCAGCGATGGAAGATACCGCGGCGCGGTTTCGCGGTCTCTATCATTGCCTTCGCGGCAGTGGTGGCCTTCATCACGCTGGCGTTCGTCTTCGGCGACCCTCTCGTCAACAGCTTGACCCATCTCGCCAATACTCTGCCCACCTACGTGAGCAAGGCCCAGCAGGGTAAGGGCTGGATTGGGCATCTGCTCACGCGCTATCACATCCAGCACTGGTTCGAACAGAATTCCTCCAAGTTGATCCCCCTTGCCAATGGTCTGAGCAAGCCAGCGCTCGCGCTCGGCAAGGGGGCGGTATCGATCTCGCTGCTCGCCGTGACGATGTTCGCCTTCGTGATCCTCTTGTTGCTCGAAGCGCCCAAGATGCGCGAAACCCTCCTTGCAATGATGCAGCCCGTGCACGCCGCACGCTTGGTGCGCGTGAGTGAGCAGGTGAGCGAGGCCGCACTCGGTTACGTTGTGGGCAGTCTCGTGATTTCCCTGCTCGGCGGACTCGTGGTCTTTGTCACGCTGGCACTCTTACATGTTCCCTTTGCGCTGCTGTTTGGACTGTGGGTCGCCCTCGTGGACTTCCTACCGTCGATTGGCGGCGCGCTGGCTGGTTTTCCGACCGTGCTCTTCGCACTCGGTCACTCGATGACTGCGGGCGTGGTGACACTGATCGTCTTTCTCTTGTACCTGCTCATTCAAAACCACGTGCTGAATCCAATCATCATGAGCAAAGCCGTGAAGCTCAATCCACTGACGGTGTTCATTTCAATCCTCGTGGGCGCCGAGATGGGTTCGTGGGTTGGCGGCATCTTCGGCGGCTTCGTTGGCGTCCTGCTCGCAATTCCTATCGCCGCAACGATCCAAGTGGTGATCAAGGAGTTCTGGTCGCCTCCCCACCCAGTCGCGAGAGCAACCAACGACGACACCTCACCCCCGAAGCAAGCGTGATGAGGGCCTGACACGAGTTCGTGATGCGAAGCCACGATGTGGCTCCTACACTCTGGAAACGCGTTGACGAACTCGCCGGCCAACGTGCGACGTTGCCCCTTAGAACAACTGGAGTGAACCGAAATGGCCACATGGTTACGGGTGCTGTACGCGGTGATCGCTGCGGCGCTACAGCTCTTGGTGCTCGATGCGGCGGTTCGAACGTTTCTTCTCCCTCGTGTAGCGAAGGTCCGCCTTAGCCACTACCTCAGTCGAGCGATCGGTGGGGGCTTTCGATTGCTCGCTCACTCCAGTCGCTCCTACGCCGTACGTGACCGAATCTTCTCGATCTACCCATCGATGGTGCTGCTCTGCTACCAGGCAACGTGGCTCGCGCTGAGCGTCGTGGCGTTCGCCTTCGCATTCGTTGCCTCTGGCGTCGACACGTTCGCGCGCGCATTCGAGATCTCCGGGTCGTCCCTGCTCACCCTGGGTACCGCCGCTGGAGATGGCGCCGCACAGGTGACACTCGGCTTCATTGAAGCGGGCGTCGGCCTCACGTTGTTGGCGCTGCTGATTGCTTTTATCCCAACGCTCTACGCCGCCTTCCAACGCCGCGAGGTCTCCGTCTCGCGTCTCGTGGTGCGCGCTGGCCTACCCGCAACACCCTGGGGCGTCCTCGAAGTGGCGCAAAGCGTCAACTCCTACGAAGCCCTCGACGAGCTGTGGCGCGAATGGGAGCAGTGGTTCATCGATGTCGGCGAGACCCACACAACGCTCACCATCCTCAATTACTACCGGTCCCCCGAGCCTGAACAGACTTGGATCACCTCTGCGGCCAACGTGCTCGACGCGGCAGCGCTCTTCAACGCCGCGGTGGACCTCGAACCTTCCGCCACCGCGGGTCTGTGCATACGATCCGGTTGGCTCAGCTTGCGCCGGATCAGCGACTACTTCCAGGTCTCGTACCCACTGCACCCGAGTCATGACACGCCCATCTCAATCTCTCGTGAAGAGTTCGAGGGCGTGCTTGACCGCCTTGAGCGAAGCGGCGTCCCGCTACTGAGCGACCGAGATGCCGCGTGGTCCGATTTCGTTGGCTGGCGCGCGAACTACGACGCGATCATCGAAGCCTTCTATGAACTCTTCACTTGTCCGCGCACCGACTGGAAGCTCGCGAGCGCCCTGCCCCTGTTTGGACCGTCGAACAAGCGCGCGCTCTAAAGGCGCCCTAGTGCACCGTTGTCGTCGTTGACGATGAGGTTGTCGATGATGTTGACGAGGATGTCGTGGTCGTTGTCGAGCCCGGAGCAGTAGTGGTCGTAGTCGTAGTCGTGGTGTTCACGTAACCCGGCCATCCAATCCACTTGACCGCGCGACCAGCGGACGTCGTCTCGACGCGGATGCGCGAGCGGATCATGTCGAGTAGCTGCAAACCAATGAACCCCGAACGATTGATGGCGTTGGCCCCATGCACACCGATCACGACCGCGTAGATCGGGATCTGGGTGTGATTGATGTTGACGTTGATGGCCATCACGTCACAGCCGCCAGCAGGAATCGTGTAACCCGACTTGACGCCGACCACGCCATACTGACCCTCGTAGGGCGTGTACGAGATCACGGTTCCAGCCACGGGTAGTTTCACTGCAGGCAGGGCGACGATCTGGCGGACCACTGGTTCATTGGACATCAGATTCACGGCAACTACTGACTGCTCTTGTGCGGTTGACACATCACCAGCTGAGATACCCGAGTAGTCCACGTAGTGGGTGTGCTTGAGACCGAACAGGGTGGCGGTTTGGTTCATGGCGGCCACGAACTGTCCGTCACTCATGTGGGTCAGCTCAATGAGCATCTCTGCGTAGTTGCCAGCCGAATGCACGAGCATTCCGCGAAGCAACATCCCCTCACACAAGTTCTCTCCAAGCGCCACCTTGACACTCGATTGGTCAGTCGCGACGTCGTGGTTGTAGAGCGCAACGTCGCTGGCGCTCACCTGACGACACGGTCCGCGCTCGTTGAGCCCAAGGGGGAGCTTTTGAAGCACCACCCAGGCAGTCATCAACTTCGTGATGCTCGCAATGGGCACGACTGGCTGGTGCGCGGAGGTGGCGGCGATGGAAAGACTCGGCACCGCGACTGCGGCGCTCGCGATGCTCGGCCAGGGAAGGCGCAGCGAGTAGGGCACCGGCGTCGTCGAGGCCAGCGTGGTCACCGTCGAAAGACCGATCGTGGTGGTGGTCGAAGGGACGCTCGTTGGGGTGCTTATAAGCGCGCGGTGCGACGAACCAAGGTTCGGTACCGCCACGAGAGCGGTCACCGTGACGACACAGCCAAAGACGACCGTACGCAACGGACCGCGGCGGCGCCAGTATTGCGAGAGGGGTTTCACTGGGTTCAACGTTAGTTGGTCGTGATTTTTCGGTGTGCCACCGCCACCATCGCCCGTGCACACCGCAAAAACTCCCCGTACTCGCGTGATTAGTCAACTGCGCCAAGGCAATCGAATCTCTTGCTGATCACTGACGTTGGCTCGTTGCGCCAGTGAGTAACCTCGGCCATGGGCGCCGTCGCCGTTTCCAGTGAGTGAGGTCACACATGCCGTACGAGTTCAGTCAGCAGGGTCTCGAGATGCAAGAAGAGGTGCGTCGCTACATGGATTCGGTGATTCTCCCGAATGAAGAGACCTATCACGACCAACTCGTCTCGGTCGGTCCCGATGGATACCCGCCCGTGCTCGACAAGTTGAAGGCCGCGGCACTCGATCGCGGACTGTGGAACCTCTTCTTGCCCCACCTTCGCCCGGGTACGCCCGGGACACCGCTCTCGAACCTCGACTACGCACCCATATCGGAGATGCTCGGACGCGTATCGTTCGCTTCTGAGGCCCTCAACTGCAACGCCCCCGACACCGGCAATATGGAGATTCTGCACCTGTACGGTTCGGATCGAGTGAAGGCCGAATGGCTCGAACCACTTCTGGCTGGTGAGATTCGAAGTGCCTTCTCCATGACCGAGCCCGATATCGCATCATCGGACGCGACCAATATCGGGCTCTCCATCGATCGAGACGGCGACGAATACGTCTTGAATGGACGTAAGTGGTTCAGTTCAGGTGCACGATCAGAGCGGTGCAAGGTGCTCATTGTCATGGGTAAGACCAACCCCAACGCCGCGCGTCACCTTCAACAATCGATGATCGTCGTTCCAAAGGACACGCCCGGCGTCGAATTGGGTCTCGACCCGCACGTCTTTGGCTACACCGAACGTGGCGGACACCCTGAAGTGATCTATCGCGACGTGCGAGTACCAGTCGACAACCTGCTCGGCGACGAGGGTGGCGGGTTTGCGATCTCCCAGGCTCGCCTCGGACCGGGTCGGATTCATCACTGCATGCGTTCGCTCGGCGTCGCCGAACGCGCACTCGAACTGATGGTGATCCGCTCACTCGAACGAGTCACCTTCGGCACGAGTCTCGCCCACAAGGGACTCATCCAGGACTGGATCGCTGAATCGCGGATTGAAATCGACATGGCGCGCGAGTACGTCCTTAAGACCGCGCATCTGATGGACACGGTAGGCAATCGCGCGGCCGCGAGCCAGATATCAGGCATCAAGGTGGCCATCCCCAATGTCACACTCAAGGTGATAGATCGAGCGATTCAGGTCCACGGCGCCGCCGGTGTCAGTCAGTTCTTCCCGCTCGCCCAGATGTATGCACACCAACGGACACTTCGAATCGCCGACGGGCCGGATGAAGTACACAAGATGACCATCGCTCGACGCGAGATCCTCAAGCATCAACCCGGATTCCATATGAATCCAAGCAGCACCAACTGACCCATGTCGCGCCTCTCGCGAGGTTAGCCACCAAAGCGTCATTGACGCGGTCCGCTCACGCCACGTAAGAGGCGTTTCACGGACACCCAGCCTGCTCGCACGTCACGTCGGGTCGTGTCACGTACACGGTGCTGACACATCTGCACTAGACGAAATGACACGACTGGGCCATCAACTTTCAGCGCATTCACGTCATGACAAAACTTCCTCTTTTCTTCAGACTCGTACTGAGCCCTAAACGCGCTTCCCACGAGGGGAAAAAGCGAAGGAGAAGGTGGCCAAATGCGAGTGTCTCTCGGTCGATCCCTGACCGCATTACTCATCGGCGGTGTTCTCACTTCGCTGTCCAGCGTGGGTGGCGCGTCACTCACTTCTCGCAACCAAGGTGATGGGGCGGCTCCGGTTACCGCAGCGTGCTCTTCTGACCTTCGCCCGGGCATCGCCCACTGCAGCGCCCTGATACGAACGAACGCCGTCTCGGCGCAACGTCAATTCCACGCGTCGAATGCTTCTGCGGCCTCGGTCGGCGACAGCGGTGCCTATTCCCCCGCGTACCTTCAATCGGCCTACA
Source organism: Acidimicrobiaceae bacterium (assembly GCA_027355725.1). GTDB lineage: Bacteria > Actinomycetota > Acidimicrobiia > Acidimicrobiales > RAAP-2 > RAAP-2. The sequence continues at coordinate 10,269 of DAIEHI010000048.1, read as the reverse complement.
ACGTTGCGTCCTTCAGTTCTCGCTCGAGCACAAGTCAGCGTATCGTGGCGATCGTCGACGCCTACAACGACCCAAAGGTTGTGAGTGACCTTGCGCGCTACCGAAAGAATTTCGGTCTCCCGGCGTGTCCGCGCGGAATTGTCAGCACCACGGCGAACACGTGCACAATCCAGGTCGTAAACCAGTCCGGGATGCAATCACCATTGCCCGCACCGAGCGCGAGTTGGAGCCAGGAAGCGTCAATCGACGTCGACATGGTGAGCGCTATCTGCCCACGCTGTCAGATCTTGTTGGTGGAGGCGAATAGTTCGGCCATGAGCGACCTCGGTGCGTCAGTGAATACGGCGGTTGCGATGCACGCTGACGTCGTTTCGAACAGTTACGGCACAGCCGAATACCCGAGCGAAGTGAAGGACGCGCAACTCTATTACAACCACCCCGGAGTACCAATCGTCGCGGCCGCCGGAGAATCAGGTCGGGGTGTCGAGTTCCCTGCCGCGGCACCGAACGTCGTCGCGGTCGGGGGTACGACGCTCGTGCAGTACACCGACAATGGTGTTCGAAATGGCTTCGAGACCGCGTGGTCGAAGACGGCCTCGGGCTGCAGCGTTTATGAGCCGAAGCCCCAATGGCAGCAGGGCCTGGCGTGCGTGAACCGGTCAGTCGCCGATGTCGCGGCGGTTGCAGACCCCTCGACAGGTGTGTGGATCTATGACTCCTACAAGTCAAAGGGTTCGCTCATCGCTGGGGGCACAAGCGTCGCAGCGCCTATCATCAGTGCACTCTTCGCACTCGCTAAGAGCGACACCTGGTCCAACACCGATCCAGTCGCCCACCTCTACGCGAGTGCGTCAGCCCTCTCACCGGTCGGAAATGGTCCCACCTCGCCCGAGACGAGTTACGTCAACACCACCGGTCTCGGCTCCCCCGGGGCGACGCCGAATAGTCTCCCGGCCTTTGGGGCCACACCAACATCAACCTCCACGTCCCAATCCGTGGCCCACCTGGTGACCTCGAACGCCAGCGGCGAAGCGCCCACAAACGTGATGGCACCACTGTCCTTGTCGTACACGAATTCAGCGTCACGTCGCGCTCCCTAGTACCCTTTGGCGCTCCACAAACCTACAGAATGTTCACGCGACCATGAGGTCCCTCGATGACTGATCTTCGGTCGCGACCGTGAACACTTGACACGTACATCCGATTTGTTGGTCGTCAGCTAGTCGTCGAACAATCGACGACAACCTCACTCGAGTGGCGTCTGACTTTAAAGGGCTGGCTCACGCCGCTAGCATTGCGCCAAAGGCGTCGGGTAGCAACTGGCCGAAAGCAGAACCGTGACGATTCCCCACTCAGCGCACAACGGCGGCGACTCGTCGCCTCTTGAGAACCAAGAGCGTTTGGGCTTGCTCGAAGACGTGACACTGGCGTGCGTGAGGAGTGGTGACGCCCACGAGTTGTACGAGGAGTTGTGTCGAATCACTCACGACATCAGCGGCGTTGAGTTCTCGTGGGTGGGCTCAGTCGCGGGTGGCACGATTCACGCCCTAGCGCGGTGCGGCCAAGACCACGGGTACCTGGATGACGCACTCTTCACCGCCATCGCGGGTGACGTCTACGCCAAAGGTCCAGTCGGGCGATCACTGCTGAGCGGCAAAACCATTGTCGTGCAGTCCATCGCAAATGATTCAGGCATGAAGCCGTGGCACGACGCCAGCGTGCGCGCCAACTTCGCCTCCGCGATCGCACTCCCGCTCGTGATCGATCAAATTCCCATGGCGTCGCTGGTCATCTATTCGAGCGAGGAGGACAGATTCACACCAGGCCTCACGAGCACACTCGAACACGTTGCATCCATGGCGTCGCTCGCGCTCGCACACTATGTGCAACGAGATGCACTGAACCATCTCAATGAATTGACCGCGATGCGCGACTACGCACTCTCGAAGATCTCTCACGGACTAGTGGTCGCGGATGCGACGGTGCCTGACTATCCGATCATCTTTGTCAATACGAGCTTCGAGCGGCTCACTGGCTACAGCCTGAGAGACGTGGTGGGAAGGAATTGTCGCTTCCTTCAGGGCCCCGATAGCGACCTTGAAGCCATTCAGCGGATGCGCGAGGCGCTGGCGTCAAAGGTCGCCTGCGACGTAGATCTCATCAATTACAAGAAGAACGGCGAGCCGTTCTGGAACCATCTCTCCCTCTTCCCCTTCTTCAGCGACCAAGGCGACTTGATCCGCTACGTGGGGGTCATCTCAGACAACAGCGACCGCCAGCGTCTTGAGAGTCAATTGGCCCAGTCCCAGAAACTTGAGGCCATTGGCACGCTCGCGGGTGGCATCGCTCACGACTTCAACAATCTGTTGCTCGTCATCCAGGGTTACGCCACGATGATCTCGACACCAACCAGTGAGGAGCAGCACACCGCCGCCGTCTCGCGCATCCAAGAAGCGGTACGAAGTGGCGCTCGACTCACCCGACAACTCCTCGCATACTCACGTCAACAGATCCATCGCCCCACGCTGCTCAATCTCAATGACGCGATCAACGAAGCCCTCGTTCTCATTGAGCCACTGATCAAGCCGGGCATCACCTTAAAGACCACCCTGCACTCCCCGCTCGAATACGCCGTGCTCGACACGTCACAGATCCAGCAGTGCATTTTCAATCTCGTGGCCAACGCCGCCGACGCACTGAGCGAAGGGGGCACAATTCAACTGCGCTCTCGGATGATCGGCCCCGCGCAGGCGCGCAACTTGCGTCTCGCGAGCGACGAGGACGACGAGACGTCCTATGTGGTCCTCGAAGTGATCGATGACGGGGAGGGCATGGATGAGGAGACGAAGAAGCGGGTCTTCGAACCCTTCTTCACGACCAAAGGGTCAGGCACAGGTCTCGGGCTCGCCTCGGTCTACGGCATCGTGCGTCAGAGCCATGGTCACGTGAGTGTCGAGAGTGAAGTGGGGATCGGCACGAGTTTTCGTATCTACTTTCCCTCCGTCAAACCTGTCGACGACCACTTCGAGAGTTCGCCTCCTCGCCTGTCCAGCCCTGTCGACGATGACATTGACGTGTTCGGCACTGAGACGATCCTGATCGTGGAGAATCTCGAAGAGGCACGCCATCTCCTCGTTTCGGCCCTTCGCAGCCACGGTTTCACCGTGCTGCACGCGTCGAGCGGCTCAGAGGCCCTCGAGATCGCACGAGCCAGTGAGCAGCGCATCGATGTCTTACTCACTGACGTGATCATGCCGGGCATGAACGGACGCCAACTCGCGGATCATCTCCTCGAAGAGCAGCCCGATCTCAAGATCATCTTCACCTCGGGCTATACCGCGGGGCTCTTGACCCGCGAGGACCGACCCGAAGAGGACTATGACGTGATCGAAAAGCCTTACCAGACCATCACCGTCGCTAGAGCCATCCGCCGTCGCCTCGACGAAGGGTGATCGCCTTTGAACATGACCACGAGCTCTCAGTCGTTGAGGTTGACCAACTTGTCACGCGCCGCGATTGCCACGGCCTCAAGTTTTGAGTGGGCACCCAGTTTGTTGAGAATCCGACCCACATGGTTGCGGACCGTGTTCACCGAAATGAAGAGTTGACTGGCAATACCCTCAGTGGAGTGCCCCTTCGCCAGAAGTCGCAACACCTCTAGTTCACGCGCCGTGAGCCATTCCATACTCGGGCTCGACGGTTTGCGAAGACGTCCGAGCATCCGCGAGAGCTCGGGGGCGCTAAAGAGCAGTTCACCTCGCGCGGCGCTTCGTACTGCGCGCAGCACATCCTCGACGGGTCGATCCTTCACGAGATAGCCAACGCAACCCACCTCAATGGCCCGCTCGAGTAGATCATCAGTATCGATGCCCGACAACATGACCACGTGCGTCGATGGCCAGCGCTCGTTGATGATTCTCACTGCGGTGATCCCGTCACCGTCGGGCAGTGTGAAGTCCATGAGGACCACCTGGGGCTGTTCGGCCTGTACGAGCGCAATCGCCTCATCAACGCCGTGAGCGATACCCACGAGGCGCATGTCGTCTTGTGAACTGATGACCAGTGACAACATCTCAGCGAGCATCAAGTGGTCGTCTACTACCGCTACGGCAATTGTCTCGTTGGAACCACTCACTATCGAGAGGTTAGCGAGCGCCAACGGACAAATTCGACCATCACGAGTGTGGACACTGGCTCGAACGCATCCAGCTCTCGCAATCGGCGACCCCGAGTGCCACAACGAGCCGACTCAACGACCTTCGAAGGAGGTCATAAAGATGTAATCACTTAACTCTCGACCACCGACGCTGCCGTGCGTTCGCGTGGGCAACGTACGCCTCAGTCACCGCTCTTATCGATATTGAGGCCATAAAGGTCCGGACGACGCAGTTGAAGCGTGGCGATCTGCGCACGTCGTCGCGCCACCTCGTCGAGGTCAATCGTCGCAACGATCACGTCTTCGCCTTCGAGTTGGCTCGCGGCGAGTACCTCACCCCAGGGATCGACGATCATCGCGTGTCCGTACGAAGAGAGTCCCTCGGCGGTGGTGCCGGCCTGAGTGGCGGCGATCACAAAACAGAGATTCTCGATCGCGCGTGCGCGAACGAGCACGTCCCAGTGTGCTTCGCCGGTTCGAGCGTTGAACGCCGACGGCACCGCGAGCACCGTCGCACCTTGGAGAGCCAAGCTTCGATAGAGCTCGGGAAAACGAACGTCGAAGCAAATTGACAATCCAAGACAGAATTCTTCGAGCTCGACGGTGACGATCTGCTCGCCCGCACGAATCGCGCGCGACTCTTGATAGGAGACCTCACCGGGTACCTCGATATCAAAGAGGTGCACCTTGCGATATGTCGCTCGAATGTTGCCGTCGGCGCCAATGACGACACTGGTATTAAAGAACCGCTCAGGGTCGTTCGAGCGCTCGAGCATGCTGCCCACGTGGATGGTCACCCCGTTGGCTCGAGCGAACTCGCCAAGTCGATCCGTGAGCGGACCAGGGATGGACTGGGCGAGGTCGCCATAGCGTCGCGGCGAGCCGTAATAGTTGAAGTATTCGGGCAGCTGTATGTACGTCGCACCCTTGGCCACGGCCTTGGTGAGCAGCGCGAGGGCGTGATCGACATTGAAAGATTCATCCGCGCCTGACGTAAGTTGCAGCGCGGCGACGGTGACGTTGGCGCCAGCCTCCACTCGCTCTTTCCTTTGATAAACGTGACACCACCGTACCGCGAGCGGACGCAATGCGTTCGCTCGTCTGGAAACTTCACGTGGCCCGACTTAAGGTGAATTCGAGCACTAGCGAAGGAAGAACATGGCGAACGCGCACGTCGAGCACGGAGGATCACAACGTGAAAGGGCGCGACTGCCGCAACGCGGACAGTCGAGCGCGGCGGTCTTCGCCGAACTCTTCGCACGAAAGAGTGCCGATGCAGACTGGCACCACGGTAAGACGTTCAACCTCGTCTACCCCACGGGTCGCAGCGATCTCGATGAGCTCCTGATCGAGGCCAACCTCGCCTACGTTTTTGAGAACGCACTCAATCCGCTCAAATTTCCAAGTCTTGGTTCGATGCAACGAGACGTCACCGAGATGACCTCAGCACTCGTGAACGCGCCCGAAGGCAGTGGCGCGGGTTATTCCTCTGGGGGCACTGAATCGATCTTCTTGTCGGTGCTCGTGAGCCGTGAACGAGCTCGCGAGGAGAAGGGCATCACCAAGGGCAACATCGTGTTCCCCGAATCGGCCCACCCCGCGTTCGCCAAGGCCGCCTTCTACACCGGTCTCGAGATCCGCCCGACGGCGATCGACGCGACCTTCGCCGCCGATGTCGACGCCATGCGAGACGCCATTGATGAGAACACCGTGCTGTGCGTAGGGTCGGCCTACGGCAACCCGCACGGGATCATCGACCCCATTGAGGAGTTATCAGCACTCGCGCTCAGTCGCGAGATCCCCTTCCACTCAGACGCCTGCATCGGGGCCTTCGTCCTGCCGTTCATGGAGCGCTTGGGCGTTGAAGTGCCCCCGTTCGATTTCCGCCTCGAAGGTGTCACCCAGATGTCGTGTGACGTGCACAAGTACGGTTACTCGACCAAGGGGGCGTCGGTCATTGTCTATCGCGATGCTGCGTGGCTGGCTCACCAGACCTTCGATTACGACGTCTGGCCCTCGGGGCGATACCGCACCGCTTCAATGGCTGGTGCGCGCGCCGCGAGTCCCATCGCTGCCGCGTGGGCGGCGATGCACTACCTCGGAGAGGATGGGTACCTCGAGCTCATGTCGAGTCTTCTCGCCACCACCGAGAAGATCCGCAACGGCATTGCCTCGATTGACGGGTTGCACGTGCTCGGCAATCCCATTGGTCCACTGCTCACCTTCACATCAGTCGATGACGACATCTTCGCCATTGGCGACGTGATGGACGACCGTCGTTGGAATTTGAATCGCACCGCTCGTCCTCACGGCTTGCACATGATGATTTCGCCCCTGCACGCGAATTTCGCCGACCAATTCCTCCAGGATTTGTCCGATGCCGTGCGTCATCATGGTCCCTCGAGAGGCATCGGTGCCGGTTACAACGAACGCTCCTGAGTAGTCACGTTTATCTAGTGCCAGTCCCTCGAGGGGACGGTTGCGCCCAGGACGAGCGGTTCGACCGACTCGACCATCAAGGCGAGAGTGCCTTGGCCGCGCTGCAGTGAACCACGAAGCACCAACGCCGGCGAACGTCGGGCCACTGTCGACCAGCGCGCCCACGCGCCCTTGGAGAAGATCGCGTTGACGTGACCGGTCTCATCTTCGAGGTTCAAGAACACCGCACCGTTGGCCGTCTCAGGGTGCTGGCGATGTGTGACCACGCCGGCCACGGTGACTCTCGTCGCCTCCACCGAACTCAACGCGTCAGCACGCGTCACACCGCGACGGTTGAGTTCCTCCCTCGCCAGCGCAATGGCGGTCGCGTCGGGCGTGAGACCCATTGACCAGAGGTCATCAGCGACTCGCTCGAGTTCGCTCACGCGAGGAAGTTCGGGTGCGTCGAGGCCGGTCACCACCCCCGCCAATCGGTCAGAGGTTCCCTGGGCGGCGGGACCGGCCGCCCACACCTGAGCACGGCGGCTCTTCTCGAACGAGTCCAACGCGCCCGCCGCGGCCAACGCTTCGAGATGATGCTGCTGACACGACGCACGACGCACGAGGTCCTCGGGTCCCCGCCACGGGGCACCCTGCACGATGCGTGTGGCGAGTTCAACTCCAATGGCGCGTAACGTCCCCAGACCGAGTCGAACTTCAGGGTGCTCGACGCTTCCCTCTAATGTCGCCTCAACCCCCGAGCGATTCACGTCAGGACGATGCACCACCACCCCGTGACGCTGCGCGTCAGCGACCAGGCTCTGGGGCGACCAGAAGCCGAGTGGTTGGGCATTCAACAGCGACACGAGGAATGCCGCCGGGTAGTGGTACTTGATCCACGCCGAGCAGTACACGAGGTGCGCAAAAGAGACCGAGTGCGACTCGGGAAACCCAAAATTCGAGAACGCTGCCAACGCATCAAAGAGTTGATCCGCCGCACTGCCCGTGATGCCGTTGGCGGCCATACCCGCATAGAAGCGACTCTTGAGTTTGAGCATGCGCAACTCCGAGCGTTTCGCAGCCATTGCTTGGCGTAGTTCGTCCGCCTCGGCTGGCGAGAAGCCGGCGACCGCGACGGCCATCTCCATGAGTTGTTCTTGAAAGAGCGGCACACCGAGTGTTCGCGAGAGAATCGGCTCTAGACGCGGGTGCAGGTACGTCACGGGTTCGTCGCCACGACGTCGACGGATATAGGGATTCACCGCATTGCCCTGGATGGGGCCCGGACGGATGAGGGCCACCTCGATGACCAGATCGTAGAAACAACGCGGCTGGACCCTGGGCAGCGTGGCCATTTGCGCGCGTGACTCGACCTGGAAGACGCCGACGGTATCCGCCTCACAAAGCAGGTCATAGACAGCTGATTCTTGGGGCAGCATCGCCAAATCGAGATCGACGCCGTGAAAGGCCGACACCTGATCCACCGCGCGGTGCAGTGCGTCGAGCATGCCGAGTCCGAGGAGATCGAATTTCACCAAACCAATAGCGGCGCAGTCGTCCTTGTCCCACTGCAGCACCGTTCGTCCGGGCGTGCGCCCCCACTCAACCGGACAGACCTCAAGGACCGGCCGATCACAGAGCACCATGCCGGCCGAGTGGATACCCAGATGACGCGGGCGTGTGAGCAACTGGTTGGCCATTGTCACCACCAACTCGGGCACCTCACTCGATGTTGCAGTCATGCTCTGACGATCAACGCTGTCACGTAGTGCGTTCGCCTCGTGCTCGGAAAACCCGAAGGCCCGTGCCACGTCACGCAGTGCCGAGCGAGGTCGATACGTGATGACCGCGGCCACCTGGGCTGCGTGACGTCGACCGTAGCGCTCGTAGACGTATTGGATCACCTCCTCTCGTCGACCCGACTCGATGTCGACATCGATATCGGGTGGACCGTCGCGGGCTGGCGAGAGAAATCGCTCGAAGAAGAGGTTGAGCGCCACCGCGTCCGCGTTCGTGATGCCGAGTGAGAAACACACCGCGGAGTTCGCGGCCGACCCTCGGCCCTGGCAATAGATGTTCTCGCGCCGACAGAATTCGGTGATGTCCCACACGGTGAGGAAATATCCCGCAAAGCCAAGTGCACCGATAACACCGAGCTCGTGGTCAATCTGGCGCCATGCGCCCGCCACACGCTCGGCGTCGCGCGCACCGTAGCGAAGCGTCGCTCCTTCACTCACGAGCGCCGTCAGGTACGACTGCTCGTCGGTTCCCGTAGGAGTGGGGAACGCCGGAAGGTTCGGGGCCACTAGGCGTAGATCGAAGGCCAAGTCGACCGCGAGTTCTCCCGCGTAGTCAACAACACCCGGCCAACGCGCGAAACGACGTCGCTGTTCTGCGTCGCCACGTAGATGTGCGAGAGGCGACGCCGAGAGCCATCCCTGCATCTCTTCGAGGCTACGACGCGCACGAATGGCTGACAGGACATTGGCCCTCGCGAATGCGTCGGGTGTGGCGTAATGGACATTGCCCGTCGCCACTGGCGCGACACCTCGGTGCAGCGCGAGTTGAGCGAGTACGTCATTGCGTGCCACGTCATCGAACCCTCCGTGGTCCCACAGTTCGACCGCAAGGTTCTCACGACCGAAGGCTTCGATAAGGCGTGCGAGCTCGCGATCAGCGCTGCGAGGACCTTCTCGCATCAGCGCGCGCGTCATTGGACCCTTGCGACATCCCGTCAGTACCAGCCACTCGCCGCTCGCCTGCGCCACTTGTTCGAGAGTGAATCGTGGCGCGCCCTTCTCCCCACGCGCGAGATGTGCCTCACCCAGCATCGTCGCCAGGCGGCGATAACCCTCGGGTGAGCGAGCGAGGACCACAAGATGGTCCCCGGTGGGATCGGGCACCCCCACTCGGTCGTCGTGTCCGTCGAGTGTCAACTCAGCCCCAAACACGGTTGCGACCCCAAGTGCCCGTGCCGCCTCGGCAAAACGCACCACACCGTAGAGACCGTGATGATCAGTGAGGCCGAGGCCCGAAAGACCCAGACGAGCCGCCTCACTCACGAGTTCCTCAGGATCACTCGCTCCATCGAGGAAACTAAAACCAGAATGGGCGTGCAGTTCCCCATACACCACCATCAGTCGTACATCCCGACAATCCACCAACGATCGAGTTCCGCTACGAGTAGCACCGCCTCACCGTGGGCGAGCACCACCTGTAGGTGGGCACGACGCCGATCAATCACCCACCAACGCTCCACCAGTGGCCAGGGACCCGCATGCCACACGACCTCGTGGCGGGCTTGATTGGAGAAGAGTAGCGACGATGGCTCCGCGCTCAAGAGCCCACGTGACCCCACACGAACGGGTTCGCCACACTGATCCTGTAATTGCACCGCCACCCGATGACGCAATGTCATGGCGGGCGCGGGCGCGCGAAACTGACCTGGCCACGGCGCAGTCTCCAGTGTTGGAAAGGGCGGTGACCCAAACGGCACGAGCGACGCGCGGTCCTCGGGGGCCCGACCTCCGCGCAGTGACGCGACCATCACTGCGTCAACCCCCAGACGTTGACGTACGCGATACGCCGCCGCCTGCGCCCGGTCATCGCCCGCTCCGCGCTGGCCAAAGAACCCCATCTGCTCAGACGTCGGCTCACTCTCGCCACGTTCCCCACGAAGACGTCGCGCGAGCGTC
>DAIEHI010000162.1 GCA_027355725.1 Acidimicrobiaceae bacterium | reverse complement strand
TGGATAACTTGATGCCCCTCGAAACCTAACACGGTGCGTATACCACCTGATGAAGAGTCACCTTAGTATGGAGGTGTGCGTCCATGTTTCGCAAGAAGCCAATCGCAACAATTCTGCATTTTCATCCTTCTCGACAGTTGCACCCTCTGGCCGCCAGCGTCAATCAAAGACCAGTCTTGATACAGAGGTGATGAACAGCTAATCCTTTTTTGGCTGGACAGTGGGCGCCATGGCCAACTGTTCATCAATGTAGGAAACGAGCTCGCCAATCTCTTGTTCGTACTGGTCCAAAATCAGTGCCCGCTTCGCCAGATCTTCGCGTACTACTCGCGAACATTCGTCTCGAAGTCGCGCCAACGCTTCCAGCTTTTCCTGCGATCTGAGATGGCGTGTCACCTTGAATTCATTCGTGCAACGAGCGAAGTCTTCATTGTTGCGTCGTCCCAACTCGGTCGACTATTGGAAGGTAACTCTCACTTGCGCAACTCTCTCATCGATGGAGGCGACTTCTGCCGCCGGTCGAGGAGCGTGCTCTCCCCACCGGTGAAGCGCCGAGCGCGCCTTCTCAAAGAGTGGTGGCCATCGGGCTTCTTCTTGCTTGCGCACCAGCGTCCATTCCATGAATAACGGATTCACTTGCTTGGTTAGTTCGCGCGATTCCACTCCTCACCTTCCCCTGAGACTTGAAAAGATATTTGACTGAATACATGCTGTAATGATGGCTGAGCCGCTGGACTTCATAGTAAGTCTTGCGTCTCCACTCAGCTTGAATTGATGTTGAGATTTGAGCGGAACAAATAGTGGAATCAACTCTCGTCTCTTAGACTCGAATAGCCCTCTTTGCAATGTAAAGGACTGACAGACCGCCACCACTCCGATCAAGACGATCTCGACTATCGGTCAAACGTGCTGTGTCCCTTTGCCCGCGGCGAGAAGTGACTGATTTTGATATCAGTGAGCAGTTATCGCGCGACGTCGACGACGAGTACAAGGGGGGTCGTTCTGCGCGCGAGGTCCGGCAGCGTCGAGTCGAGCACTCGGGACAACTGCTCACCCGTTTGAACACTTACAACTTCACACGAAAATCCACTCGCGATGCTGGGAAAGTCGATGTAGTTGAAACTCGGCCACGCGCTCTTTGAGCCGGCCTGGAGCGCGAGCCGATCCATGATCGCGTAGCCCCCATTCTTCAAGATGACGGCGAGAATGCCAACTGCATAGTTGCTCGCACTCCACAGCGCTTGGATGGAGTACAACGACGAGCCGTCCCCGAGTAGGGCAACAATGGGACGTTCAGGCAACGCCATCTTCATGCCGATAGACGCGGGCAACGCGAATCCAAGACCGCCCATTGCGGCCGACACGAAACCCATTGGTTGTCTGGCGGGAAGACGGGTCTGAAGATCAGAGCGCGAGGATGGTGACTCCTCGAGTACGACAGTCTTTGGATCGAGTCGTGACGCGAGGGCAGCAAAGACGTGTGACGGAGTGAGTGGTTGTCCGTCCTCTATTAGTGGCGGATCGGGTGGCGGGTTGTAGAAGTTCGTGGATCCTTCACGATGCTGAAGTAGCGGTAACAGCGCGGCACACACTGACGCCAACGATGCGACTATGGCCAAATTGGCTGGACTGTGGTGTGCCTCCTCGGCGAACTGGGTGACCAACACGACTTTGGTGCCGTCGGCGAAGAGCGGTCCCGGCTCGAATCCATACTGACGAAACACCGGAGCGCCGATTGCCAGTAGTACGTCGTGGCCGGCGAGGCTTGATAGGAGTCCACTGCGGCCCGATGGTAAATGACCGGCGAATTGTGGATGGTTCTGGGGAAATCCGGCACGCGCTCCGAAGGCCTCTTGCCAGACGGGACACGCAAGTCTCTCCGCCAGAGGAACAATGACATTCCATGTTGCCTCGTCGTCGCTACCGGCACCGACTATGAGCGCGGGAGATTGAGCGTTGTTGAGAAGCGCGGCAATCTCGGTGATGGCGGCCGCTGGTGCATCGACCGCCGTGAAGATCCGGTCCGATGTCGCGAGGGGACCTGGCGCGTCTGCGTCGGCGTTCCAATCGTCCATCGGAACGATGACAATGGCGGGCCCTCGTCCCGATCTCGCCTCGTGATAAGCGCGTGACACCGCTCCCGGGACGTCGGCGGCGCGGGTTGGCTCACTAACCCAGACGGGGTAATCGCCCGCAAGCAGTTCGAGTCTGTGTCCGGCAAGGAATGGCTCAAGCGCAAGATGGTGTCGGTCTTGTTGGCCCACGATTACTACGAGCGGGGCGCGATTCACTCTCGCCGTGGCGAGTGCCCCGACGGCGTTGCCCAACCCGGCGGTGGTGTGCAGGAGCACCAGTGCCGGCGTGTCTCGAGCAATGGCCCACCCGGTAGCCATGCCGACGACGGAACCTTCGTGGAGACCGAGAACGAAAGTGAAGTCATCCGGTAGCCCCTTCAAGAACGGAATCTCAGTTGATCCCGGATTAGAGAATATGGTCATCAATTCGCGGTGACGAAGAACGTCAATCGTTGCTTCTCGGACGGTCTTCATGTCTTCCAACTCCCAATGACTACGCGAGACAACCCTTGGCTCTTCGCCGTCGCTCGATTTAGTGCCAATCTATCTGTGCGAGTGATCTCATCTTGGCAGAGCTTGGCGCGAATCTTGACGCAGCGGTGCGAGGAGCGATTGCGATCAGCGATCCTTGCGATGCGTAACACCGGTACAGAGAAATGGTCGGTCCCCGACACAGATACGCGAGCTCCCCTACAGTCTTGCCAGCGTTCATGTTTCGTAAGGTGTTGACTTGGGTGGGGCTCAATGTGCGACATGAGGCGTATCAAGTCTGAGAGTGTGCCTCACCGAAGAACCTCTTCGTGCCCGCATTTTCACCGAGCTCGCCACGCCGGTCGAAACACCGACGGTGACATGGCGGGTCTTCGAACTCATCCCCATCACCCGCGATGTCAAGTGCGTGAGCACCTTGGGTGCTGAATATGGTTTACGTCGCGACGAGTGCGGCATCCGCCGTGTGCGAACTTGCACTGAATCAAGAGGGGCCAAGAGAACGGAATCCGAACTTGTAGCATGAGGCCACCTATGAACGTCGGGTGAGGGGAGCGAAGATGGATAAGACAGTTGAGTCGGCTGCGCACGCCGTGGCGGACATCCCCGATGGGGCGTCTCTAGCAGTAGGTGGCTTCGGCCTGTGTGGAATTCCCACAACGTTGATCCGGTCCTTGCTCGATCGCGGTTCGCGCGACCTCGTGACGGTCAGCAACAACTGCGGCGTCGACGGGGCCGGACTAGGGATGTTGTTGGCAGCCGGACGGATTCGCCGCACCACCGGTTCCTACGTGGGGGAGAACAAAGAGTTCGAGCGCCAGTTCCTCTCGGGCGAACTCGAGGTCGAGCTGGTTCCCCAGGGGACCCTTGCTGAGCGACTCCGCGCGGGTGGCGCGGGCATCGCGGCCTTCTACACACCCGCGGGTGTGGGTACTCAGGTCGCCAATGGCGGCTTGCCGTGGCGATACGACGCAGCGGGCAGTGTGTCCGTCGCATCGCCGCCCAAGGAGATTCGCGAATTCGACGGGGTCACTTACGTCCTAGAACGAGGCATTCGTACCGACTTCGCATTCGTGCACGCTCGCTACGGCGATCGGCACGGCAACCTCATCTATGAGAAGAGCGCGGCGAACTTCAATCCACTTTGCGCTACCGCGGGGGCGATCACTATTGCCGAAGTTGAGGAGTTGCTGGAACCTGGCGAGTTGGATCCCATGGCCGTTCACACCCCGGGTATCTTCGTCCAGCGCGTCGTACACGCCCCAAATGTGGAGAAGTTGATTGAGAAAAGGACGGTAAGCCAGTGACCCTGACCAGAGAGCAGCTGGCCGCGCGCGTGGCAGCCGAGCTACGCGACGGACAGTACGTAAACCTCGGCATCGGACTGCCCACGCTGGTCCCCAACTACGTCGACGCCAATCTGCACGTGGTACTCCACTCTGAGAACGGAATCCTCGGCGTGGGGTCCTATCCGCGCGAAGAGGACGTCGACGCGGACCTTATCAACGCGGGTAAAGAGACGGTCACGGTCGTGCCGGGCGCTTCTTTTTTTGACTCGGCGACCTCTTTCGCAATGATCCGTGGTGGACACGTCGACGTGGCGGTACTCGGCGCGATGCAAGTCTCCGCTACTGGGGATCTCGCCAACTGGATGATCCCGGGCAAAATGGTCAAGGGGATGGGTGGGGCGATGGATCTGGTGCACGGAGCCAAACGTGTCATCGTGATGATGGAGCACGTTGCCCGAGATGGCGGCTACAAGATCGTGAATGACTGCACGCTGCCCCTCACGGGATGCCGATGCGTCCAGCGCATAATCACCGACCTCGCCGTCATTGACGTCGAGCTCGAGGGTCTAGTGCTTCGCGAGCTCGCTCCCGGGGTGAGCCTCGACGAGGTGCGAGCCGCGACCCAACCCCCGCTCATCGTCGCACTTGACTAAGCGTCGGTCTGTGGGGGTGAAAGGATTCTGGCCTGGAGAGGTAGTTTCAAGAATCTCCGTGGCCGAGACGATGTGCCTTATCAGTCGAAGCGAGCAGCCTACGTGCTTGATTCGGGCCGCCTGAGAAGTCACCGTGTATATTCGCTCTGTGAAAGTTTGTTGCGATAACAGATTTTCAGCCAATTGTTTACGACTTATCGCCGCAGCGCTCGTGTGGGAGCTCTTCGGGATCAGAGTGCCGTCCGCAAGGGTCGGCCTCGGTAGGAGGGGGTAGGGACCATGCCTGAGCGTGGAATTGAGCGATCCGAACCCAAGTACCGAATTGAGGCCTTGGCGAAGGGGCTTCGCATCTTGTCGTTGTTCTCGACCGGACGGCCGCGTCTGCGCGTGAAGGACATCGTCGACCAAGTTGGTTATCCAATGCCCACGGTTTTTCGTCTCGTAGCCACGTTGGAGGAAGAGGGTTATCTGCAGCGCACTGCCGACGGGGCGGTACAACCGGGTATGGCTGCCGTGTCGCTCGGGTTCGCAGCCCTCCAGGGGCTTGAACTAGTTCGAGTCGCGGAACCACTACTACAGCAACTCGCAGATGAGACCGGCGAGTCCGTGAATCTCGGCGTCCTCGAGGGAGATCAGGTTCGGGTCCTCGCGCGGGCCCAGGGCAAGCCCACTTCGCTCGCGGCCAACGTTCACCCCGGTTCCTGCGTGCCTGCTGTTTACAGTTCTATGGGCAAGATTCTCCTCGCCTCGCTGGAACCGGAGGTTTTAGGAAAACAGATCTCCGCCAAGTCCTTCGCCGCAGAGTGGGGGCCGAATGCGGTGCGCACGCTACCGGCACTGCGCCGCCAGCTTGCTACCGCGCGCGCAGATGGCTATTTCGTTCAGCAAGAAGAGGCGATCCCAGGGCTCAGTTCCCTTGCCGCGCCGATTCGTGAGTCCGGTGGTGCGGTGATAGCGGCGCTCAATATCGCAGTACCGGCGAGTCGCTATGACCGAGAGAGCATCATCACCACGTTCCGGGCCCCAGTTCTTCGGACTTGCCTTGCAGTTTCGCACCGCCTCGGCGGTTGAAATAGCGAGTTCTAGCGCCCACGGTTTCATTGCCAAATGTGAGTGGGCGACTAGCGGTGGTTACAGTGCCGTCCCTAAAACGAAAGCGGATGAGCTCCTCAACGGTCATATCACTCGGTCCAGCATTGGTGCTTGACACCACGGAGAGGTCGTGCTACCGTCACTTAATTATAAAAGTTAGTTTCGCATAGTGAAACTAACACTTGATGAAGGGGGGAGCGCTATGGCGCTCATGCAACGTTTCACCCGAATTCTCGCCGTCGCGGCGCTCGGTCTCACCGGG
>DAIEHI010000223.1 GCA_027355725.1 Acidimicrobiaceae bacterium | reverse complement strand
AGTAGTAGTGACATTATTTTGGCTGTCGGTCGGCTTCGGCTTCGTGACCGCATCCGTGCTGGCTATATCGGCAGTGGGTTTGAGTCTCCAATTCGGGATCACCAACTACATCAATTTCGCGTACGGCGACTACATGGCTCTTGGGGCATATTTCACGTACGTGTTGAACGTGGAGTTCTTCCACTTAGAGATCTGGATTGCGACGTTGCTCGGTTCGCTTCTCATGGGTCTACTCGCGGTCTTCGTGAACAGGTTCCTGCTGAGCCCCTTCGCCCGACGTTTCAATAAGACGTTCTACGTCATGATCGTCACCTTTGGACTATCGCTCGTGATCCTCAACCTCGTCTATTCCATCTGGGGACCCAGCGTTCGTGCATACTCAATGCCCCTTGAGCACGTCGTGCACATTGGGCCGTTCCTCTTGACGAAGTACCAGTTGATCACGATGGTCATCGCTGTTGTCGTCATGCTCGCGATTCACTTGATGTTGAAGACCACTCAACTCGGTAAGTCCATGCGTGCGATCTCAGACAACACGACCCTCGCAATGACGAGCGGCATCGACACCAAGCGCATCACGACCATCACGTGGTTCCTTTCTGGGTCCATGGCCGGACTCGCGGGAACCGTGCTTGGCATCACTGAAGGTAACCTCACCCCCGCAGCTGGCGAGCTGTTCCTCTTCGTCATCTTCGCCGCGGTCATCGTCGGCGGCGTGGGCAGTATCTACGGCGCGATGGCGGGCGCGTTACTCATTGGACTTGTCACCGAGGTGTCGGTGGTCTTCATTAGCGCGGCGTACAAACTTGACGTCGCTTTCGTTGTCTTGATCTTCGCGCTGCTGTTCAGGCCTGATGGTCTGTTCGCTCGTCCAGGAAAGGGCTGAGAGTCATGTCAGCATTTTGGTTCTACGTTTTCACCCTCGTCTTTTTCTTGTTCGACTACTTCATCCTGGCGATGGGTCTGAACATCCAGTACGGCGAGACCGGTATCTTGAACTTCGCGTACATCGGCTTCGTAGCCCTTGGCGCGTACGTCACCGGCGCCTCGAGTCTGCCAGCGTCCGCCGGCACCGGTCAGCAGTACATCATGGGGTGGGGCCTACCATTCCCCCTGAACCTCCTACTCGGCGGCGTTGCTGCTTCGCTGCTCGCGGTGTTCGTAGCGCTCATAGCGATGCGCAGACTGCGTACGGACTACCTGGCTGTCGTGCTCATCTCGTTTTCCCTGGTGTTCTACGACATCACGAACAACTATGTGCCGCTTTTTAACGGCGCGGACGGCCTCTACAACGTTCCAGAACCATTAGCGGGAATCTTCAAGTTGACGACGAACTCTTTTGTGCCCTTCTTTGCGATCGTGACGGGTCTCATTGCTCTGATCATGTGGTGGGCAATGAGTCGGATCACCAAATCGCCGTTGGGTCGCACCTTTCGTGCGATTCGTGACGACGAAGGAGTGGCCGCTGCGCTCGGCAAAGGCGTCTTTCGCTACCAGTTGACTTCCATGCTCATTGGTTCCTTCTACGCAGGAATTGGCGGCGGACTTCTCGTGCAGTTCGGCGGTTCATTCAACACAACGTCCTGGTTGCCCGCAGAGACGTTCGTGGTCTTCGCGGTCATCATCGTGGGAGGTGTCGGTAACAACGTCGGGCTACTGGTTGGCGCGCTGCTCGTCGAGACGTTGCTCATTCACCTTCCAGCATTCCTACCTGACATTCCAGGTCACCCTGGTCTCATTGAGTACATAGACACCATTGTCGTCGGCGTGTTGCTGTGGGTCATGCTGTGGTTCCGACCCCAGGGAGTGGTGCCCGAGCGAATTCGAAAGACGCCACTGGCACTGTTGCAGGGTCTCAAATCGGATCGGTCTACGAACGAAGAGGTACCAGCGATGTCAATAAGCGACGGCGCGGGAGTAAACGAAGAAGGGGGCGTCCGTGACTAGCGGTCAAAATGAAGCAGCAAACACTGGTAGTGGAGCCGCCTCGGCCTTGAGCTGCCAGGAGATAAAGAAGTCCTTCCAGGGTGTGGCTGCAGTGACTGGTGCGACTTTTGATGTGCCACGAGGAATGATCACCGCGCTCATTGGACCGAACGGTGCCGGCAAGACAACGGTGGTCAACATCTTGTCGGGAATGATGAAGAGCGACAGTGGTGCGATGCAAATCGGCGCGACCGACGTGACGAACTGGGAAAGCTACAAGATTGCTCGCCTCGGTCTCATGCGGACATTCCAGCTCTCGCGCGAACTTGGTGGGTTGACGGTACTCGAGAATCTCCTCGTTGCACCCAAGCATCAGGCCGGCGAATCGCTGCTCAACATCTTCTTGCGTCCACGACTCGCCAAGCGAGAGGAACTTGAGAACACGAAGCGCGCCCTCGAGGTGCTTCGCACCTACGGGCTCTATGACCTACGCGATAACCGCGCCAGCGAACTCTCGGGTGGACAGAAGAAGCTTCTGGAAATCGCGAGGGCGGTCATGGCGCAGCCTCAGGTGCTGCTACTCGACGAGCCAATGGCTGGTGTCAACCCAGCGCTCATCGAGCGCATTGGCGGGTACATCCTCGATCTCAAGAAGCAAGGTGTGACCGTTCTCATGGTTGAGCACAACCTGAACGTTGTTGAAAAGATCTGTGATCACGTGATTGTTCTGGCGGAGGGGCGAACGCTCGCCACTGGTCGACTCAGCGAATTGCGCGCAAACCCTGAAGTTGTTCAGGCGTACTTGGGAGAGGTAATCAATGCCAGCACTACTCGCTGAGAACGTGACGGCCGGCTACGGTCGCACGCCCATTATTAATGACATCTCGTTGTCGGTCGAACGAGGTACGGTGACGACCATCATCGGTCCGAACGGTGCAGGCAAATCCACCTTCGCGAAGACCCTCGTCGGGATTCTTCGAACGTCAACGGGCCGGATCATGGTCGAGGACCTCGACATCACGCGGATGCCGGGGCACCTCATCCCGCGCAACGGCCTCGTCTACGTGCCCCAGAATGACAACGTCTTCAAGAGCTTGTCAGTACGAGAGAACCTGGAGGTCGGAGGCTTCGCCGCCAAAGGTGACACGAGTGCGCGCATGGAAGAAATCCTTTCGGTGTTCACCGACCTCAACAAGGCACGAGAGAAGCGTGCGGGTTTCCTCTCGGGTGGACAGCAGAACCTTCTTGCGATTGCGCGTGCCCTGATGGTTGAACCCAAGGTGATCGTCCTTGACGAACCCACGGCCGGTCTGTCGCCGGCGTACACCGACGTCGTGTGGAATCAGATTGAGCGGATCGCCCAAACGGGTACGGGGATATTGGTCGTTGAGCAGAACGTGGAGCGCGCTCTGAAGCACGCAGATTTCGTTCACATCTTCGTGGCGGGTTCGAATCACGTCCACGGTCTCGCGTCTGAGATCGCGTCGCTGGACTTGCCAGCCATCTTCCTCGGTCGTGCCGAGGCGAAATAGGTCGTTGTCACGGGAAGTTCCTGTGGTCACGAATGAGAGAAGTGAAGGGGGAGGAACCGAATGAAATTGAACAAACGGCTAGTGAGAGGTAGGGGGAGTGTACGAGCAGCTCTCGTGCTCGCCTCTGTGACCTCCATGGTGGGAGCGGGCTTTATCGCCAGTCCCGCCAGTGCCGCGCCGAAGCCGACGACACTCACTGTGGGAGCAATTCTGCCCTTCACTGGGTCGAAGTCACTTCTATCGCAGTGGGGCTCTCACGGTATCAAGGTGGGTCTCTATGAAGTCAACCACAATGGTGGTGTCCTGGGCCATCAGTTGAAGAGCTCGATGGTCGACGACGCAGCCGACTCGGTCGACGCGTTGCCCGCATTTCGAAAGTTGATGTTGAGCCACCCGACGTTCGTCCTCGGGCCGTTCTCACCAACCATCGAAGCGGTGATCAATCAGTTCAAGCCGAACAACGTGGCTGACTTCATGATTGGTGGATTGAGCAACTTGGACAACATGAACTACCCATACGTGTTCCGCACCACCGCGTCGGACTCCACCGAAGCTATTGCGATGGCGTACTACGCGATCAGCCACGGTTGGAAGACTGCGTCGTTGATGTTCGACAACTCAGCGAACTCACAGGGCTTCGTACCGCCGCTCATCAAGGCATTCAAGGCTCTGGGTGGGACAGTCCAGCAGAACATCACCCTGACGCCGGGTCAGTCCTCGTACAGCTCTGAGCTGACGCAGGCCTTCGCCGGTAGTCCACAGGTGGTGTTCGACTCAATGGACTCCCAGACGTTCGCGACCATGGCCTCGGACGCACAGCAGTTGGGGTTCACGACGTCGGCCCAATGGGTCGGTGACGACTTGCAGTCTGCCCCTCAGGGCGTCTACGCCAAGGCCTTCGGGTC
>DAIEHI010000219.1 GCA_027355725.1 Acidimicrobiaceae bacterium | reverse complement strand
CCGCCGATCGAGTCACTCAACTCATCCCAGCAGCCAGTCGGCTCCGATATTGGAATCGGCAACGCGATCGCTGCGAAGTTGGGTCTAAAGGCCGTGTGGAACCAAACTGCGTTCAGCGGAATCATCCCGGCCCTGCAAGCCCGTCACTGTGACGCGATCCTTTCTCAGCTCTACATCAAGCCTGCGCGCAAACTCGTCGTCAATTTCGTCCCGTACATGTACTCATCAGAGTCAGTCACGGTGCCAACCAACAACCCCGGCAACATCACCGGTCTCGACAGCAGTCTCTGTGGTCAACAGGTCGCTACCGTGACGGGAACGACCGCCCAGACTGAACTCGCCACCGTGAGTTCGGCCTGCACCGCAGCCGGAAAGCCAGCCATACAGGTGGTCCTGTTCACGAGTGACCCGTTGGCACTGCAGAGCATGTTGTCGGGCCTCTCCAACGCCTACACGTCCACCTCAGAGACGGCCGCGTATTACATGAGGGTCAACCCAGGTCGTTTCAAGTTCGCGGGTCAGCCCTTCGGCAAGATCCTCACCGGTATCGCCGTCAACAAGGGCAACGCGAAGTTGCTGAAGGCGATCGGGCACGCCTTCGCCGAGATCAGGGCGAATGGAACCTACAACCGTGTGATGAGTCAGTTCGGACTACAGCGAGACGAGTTGCACTAGACACGAAGCTAACTAGAGCAAGGTCTTCTTGATGCTGATAAGCACTTTCCAGTTCAACACGACGTTCTTTTGGCACGAACTCCTTCGTCCGTCGAGCGCATTCCTCGGCGGACTGTGGAGGACGGTCTACATCTCCGTCATCGCCCAACTCTTGGCGGTGATCGTCGGCCTCGTTGTTGCTCTGGCGCGCCGGTCCACGCTGCGGATTCTCCGCGGCGTGGCCGGCGCGTACGTGTGGGTGTTGCGTGGCACACCTCTGTTGGTGCAACTGGTGATCATCTATGACGGTCTCGCCGCCACTGATATCTACAGATTCCAGGACGTCACGGTACTCGGCGTCACCGTTCTTGCGAGTGTCCAGGCCGCGATCTTGACCTTGGCACTGAACGAGAGCGCGTACATGTCAGAGATCATCAGAGCTGGCCTCGCCGCGGTTGACGCGGGACAGCACGAAGCGGCGCTGTCGATTGGGATGACACCAGCCCAGGCCATGCGCTACGTCGTGGTGCCCCAGGCGCTGCGTTTCGTCATTCCACCATTGGGCAACGACTTCAACGCAATGATGAAGAGCACCTCGGTGCTCAGTGTCATCGGGGTGCCAGAACTGTTCTTCATCACTCAAGAGATCAGCTCGAGCACGTTTCACACCTTTGAGATCTTCATGGACGCGGCGCTCTACTACCTGGCGCTGACGACGATCTGGGCTTTCATCCAGACCTGGCTCGAGGCGAGGATCGATCGAAGTTGGGGTATCGAGCGAGCGCAACGTTCGTGGTGGGCGTCTCTTCGAGAGCGATTCCAAGACCCGAAGACGCTCGCCATCGGTAGGAGGTAGCAGTGGCTTCGTTCAGTTCCCCCAGTCCTGCTTCGAGCGTCGACGACACCGGGTTGGTCGTTCACGCGAGCGAGATTCATAAGTCGTTCGCCTCACAAGAAGTCCTAAAGGGAGTCTCACTCGATGTGGTGCGCGGTGAGGTGGTTGTGCTCATTGGCCCATCGGGGTCGGGCAAGACCACGTTCTTGCGGTGCATCAACCACTTCGAGGTGCCGAACTCGGGTGTCATGCAGGTGAACGGTCACCTCATTGGCACAAAGCTCGACCGACAGGGAAAGCGCGTCGAGGCCTCGGCTCGCGAAGTGGCGACTCAGAGAGCCGAAATCGGCTTCGTCTTTCAACATTTCAACCTCTTCCCCAATCGCACCGCACTGGAGAACGTCATGCTCGGCCCGATAAAGGTCCAAAAGATGCCCAAGGAGAAGGCTCGAACGGTGGCGATCGATCAATTGACCAAGGTCGGTCTCGCCAACAAGATCGACCGGTACCCGGCGCAACTCTCGGGTGGACAGAAGCAACGTGTCGCGATCGCGCGTTCACTCGCTATGAACCCCGCGTTGATGCTCTTCGATGAGCCGACCAGTGCTTTGGACCCAGAGGTGATCGGCGAAGTGCTCAGCGTCATTCGAGACCTCGCTAATGAAGGTATGACCATGGTCATCGTCAGCCACGAGATCGGCTTCGCTCGCGAGGTCGCTGATCGTGTGGCGATGTTCGACGATGGCCAGATCGTCGAGATCGGCACACCTCAGCAGGTCTTTGACAACCCCACCCAGGCCCGCACCAAGGCCTTTCTCTCAAAGGTTTTGTGATCGTCATGTCGAGCTCTTCAAGTATTTCTGCACGTCACCGCTGCGCGGTCGCCACCCCGCACGCACTCGCCACTGAAGCGGCAGCCGAGGTGATTCGAGGTGGTGGCAACGCCATTGACGCGGCGCTCAGCGCGTCCTTCGTCCTGTCGGTCGTCTACCCTCACAACACGTCGATTGGTGGCGATCTGATTGCGCTCGTGCGAGAGCCTGACGGGACGATCACCACCATCAATTCGTCTGGTCCCGCCAGTCGACACGTGGACGTACATGACTTTGGCTCAAGGTTCTCTGGGGTCATGCCGGTCACCGGCGTCGACAGCATCACGGTTCCCGGGGCGATTGCCGGACTCGCGACCCTTCACGGTTTCGGTGCAACACGCGCGTGGGAGCAACACCTGAGTGCTGCGCGTGACTACGCGGCGAACGGAGCACCCGTGTCGTCGAGTCTCGAGGCAGCGACCAAAGAGCAGTTTGATCTCGTGCGTCGTGACCCGGGACTGAGTGCGCTCTTGGCACCGGCAGGAGAGCCCGTTCGAACGGGTGATCGACTCGTGCAACCAGCGCTCGCGCGAAGTCTTCGAACCTTGGCCGAGGACGGACCCGATTCGTTCTATGGCGGACAACTCGGGCGTGACCTCACTGACGGCCTCGCCCATCTCGGTGCCCAACTGGACCTCGAAGACCTTGCGGCGTTCGCACCTCGCGTGGAGGAACCGTTGCGCAGGACAATCGGTCGCTGGGACGTGTGGACGAGTGGTCCCAATACCCAGGGCTTCTTGCTCCTCGAGATCCTTGGTGCGCTCGACACCCTCGGTTTGAGTTGCGACCCTCTCGGTAAAGACGCGGGCGTCTTGAGTGAACTCTTTCGACAGGCCGCGCTCGATCGAGACACCTACCTCGCCGAGGCGGATCGCATGACGACCAGCGTGGCGGAGCTCTTGGATGGTGCGCGCCTCGAGCGACTCGCCCGTGAGGCGATGTCGCACGCGTCGTCGAACACCCGTCCAGTCACCCAAGCGGGCCGACCCAAGGGGGACACGGTCGCGGTGGTGACAATTGATGATGAAGGGCGCGCAGTATGTCTCATACAGAGCGTCTTTCACGCCTTCGGTGCCGCCATACTCGAACCGACCACGGGAATCGTCATGCACAACCGCGGCAGCATGTTCTCGCTGACACCCGGCTCGGCGAATCAACTCGCGCCCGGACGCAGACCCGCGCACACCTTGATGCCCGTCATGGTCACCAGGGGGAAGAAAGTGGCGTTCGTTGTTGGGACCATGGGCGGCAAGGCCCAACCGCAGATCCTCACCCAGGTGCTACTGCGACTCTTCGCCGGTGACGCCCCCGTTGATGCGGTCGGGGCGCCGAGGTGGGTCGTTGGTGACCTCGAGGCGAACCAAATTGAAGAGAGGGCGTACGTCGAGGCTCCGGTGGTCGCGGTTGCGCGCGACGCCATCCAATCGAGATTGTCGGTGGTGGAACTCTCTTCGCATGATGAGATCACGGGTCATTCTCAAGTCGCAGCGGTCCTTGACGACGGTAGCTTCGCGGCGGCTTCAGATCCACGAAGTAATGGCTTAGGAGTCGCGATTGAGGTTTCCGCGTGAACGTAGCGTGTTTGTAGTGTCAATTCGAACCCCCTGGAGTCACCAATGTCGTTGAGTGCCCTCGATCTCACCGCTGTTGGTGTGGCGACGTTCATCGCGGGCGGTATCAACTCGCTCGCCGGAGGCGGAACGCTCGTCTCGTTCCCAGTGCTCGTCGCCGTTGGCGTGCCAGCGCTGCCGGCCAACATCACCAACACCGTGTCGCTCTGCCCCGGTTATTTCTCCGGCGTGGTCGCACAGAGAGACGATCTCGCTCCACAAATGACGCGAACCCGCCGTTTGGCCGTCGCGGGACTACTCGGCGGCGTCATCGGTTCGGTGCTACTCGAGATGACACCGAATCAGGATTTTCACGCGGCGGTGCCGTGGCTTATCTTGCTGTCGTGCATCCTGCTCTTGACCCAGAACAAGATTCGAGAGTGGGTGAAGACCCGATCTGAGAAAGCCGCAGGGTCGATGTCGGTCTCATCGCGCCACTTCGATCCTTCAATCGGCGCGGTCGTCACAGTGTTTCTGGCCTCGATCTACGGTGGCTTCTTTGGCGCGGGGCTCGGGATCATGTTGCTCGGCCTTCTTGGGCTTTTCACTGACGACAGCCTGAGGCGCGTCAACGCTCTGAAGCAAGCACTGTCACTCGTAATCAACGTCTGCGCGGCAGTCATCTTCTCAGTGACCGGCAACGTGCGATGGCAGATCGTGCCCATCATGGCGGTGGCGGCGCTGCTTGGTGGTTACGCGGGCGGTCGTCTGACCACCGTCGTGAACCCGACCGCTCTACGTTGGACCGTTGTCGTCTTTGGAGTCGTCGTCGCGATCAAGTTCTGGGTCGCCTGACCACAGTCGACTCAACAAGGTCGACTGCCGACTGACGAACTCCACTTGTCATCGAGCCAGACTGCGATTCACTACTCGAACCTGCACGTGACCAATCGTCAGGGTGTGCTCGAGCTCCTCGTTCCACGCTCGCCCATAGTCCATGGGGCCCAAGGACGTCGTCAAAGCCCTCGGTGACTAAATTCCCTAGCCCTCGGTGCGAGACGTGCTGCATAATCCAAAGAGATGAAAGAGAGCGGGGGTTGTGGCGGTGCCTTCGATTGATCAGATTCGCTTGGTTGTACGGGGCCTTCGCGCGGGGTCGCGCTGGCTGACGGATTCTGGTATCGCCGACCCTCACCAGCGGTACCAACGCTGATGGTCGAGACCACCGACAATTCAGCGGTGCTGGCGCTGCGCCCAGGCGATGTGGTCGTGTTGTCACGTGATGGATTGGACGCATTGATTTCAGCGCTTCGCGAAGCGGACTACGACGTCACGGGTCCCACCGTTCGAAACGCAGCGATTGTCCTCGGGCCGGTGAGCTCCACCAGTGACCTGCCGGTTGGTTACCGCGACGAACAGTCTGCGGGAAGGTACCGCGTCGTCAAAGAGGACGACGAGCGGTGTTTCCAGTGGGCGGTCGGTCCTGGATCGTGGAAGGGGGAGTTCTTCCCCTCGAAGCAAGAACAGTGGCGCGCGGTGCGCAGCGGCGAAACGTACACGTTCGTCGAACCACGTTTCGAGTCACCTTCGTTGGCGATCTTTGGAGCGCGACCCTGCGAGGTGGCCGCAATCGGCGTGCTCGATAAGGTGCTCAGCCAAGGGACGTATGGCGACGCTCGTTACGTGTCTCGTCGCAGGGACCTCTTCGTTGTCGTGGCTGAATGTGGTGCGCCGGCTTCGACGTGTTTTTGCACTTCAATGGGGACGGGTCCGGGCGCGAGTGACGGATTCGATCTCTCACTCAGTGAAATCAGTGACGCCGGTGGTCACCGATTCGTCGTACGGGTTGGAAGCGAACGAGGTGGTGCCATCCTTTCGACGGTGGCTCGTGAGCGTGCGAGTAGCGAAGATCTGGTGGCGCGTGAGCGATTGCTCGAAGACGCTGAGACCACAATGAGTCGTCGCATGCCCTCGGGCATCGCTGCTGTGCTGGCCCATAGTCAAGAGAGTCCGCGCTGGTCCGAGATTGCCGAGCGGTGTCTCTCGTGTGCCAACTGCACGTTGGTGTGTCCCACGTGCTTCTGCAGTGACGTCCACGACGTCACTGATCTCTCGGGTGCGGTGATTCGAGAGCGCACCTGGTCCTCGTGCTTCGATCTCGAGCACTCGTACTTGCACGGCGGGTCGGTTCGCGCATCGGGTGGGTCTCGATATCGACAGTGGATGACGCACAAACTCTCGACGTGGTGGGACCAGTTCGACGCGTCGGGCTGTGTTGGGTGTGGGCGATGTATCGCGTGGTGTCCGGTGGGCATTGACATCACCGAAGAGGCCGCACTCTTCGAACAGGATGCTCAACTGCCAGAGCCCGAGGCGAGTGCGCGATGAGTGAATCAATGGCCGACCTGGTGCGATCGCACCCCGTGGCCGCGGGACTAGGTGACGACGCGGTGGCGCTCCTGGTGGGGTGTGCGAAGAACGTCGCGTTCAATGCCGACGAACTACTGATCTCTGAAGGTGCATCCGCGGACACTTTCTACTTGTTGCGTCGCGGTCATGTCGCCATTGAAGTTCACTCGCCCGAACGCGGAGCGCTCGTCATCGAGACTGTTGGGCCCGGAGCGGTCGTTGGCTGGAGCTGGCTCGTGCCCCCGTACCGATGGACCTTCGACGCTCGCGCTCTCGAACCCGTCGGGGCGATCGCCATCGACGGCGCGTGTCTTCGCACCAAGGCCTTGAGCGATCCGGCCTTCGGCTTTGCGATGCTCTCCAAGGTCTCAGTGGAGTTGCTCGAGCGACTCCAAGCGACGCGTCTTCGCCTGCTTGACCTGTACGGGAGGACCGATGTCCAGTGATCTACGTCTCGACGTGACTGAATCCGACGGCGACGGGCGCGGCGCGTTGACGCCGATCCTTCATCGGGTCGTCAGTCGCCATCAAGAGACTGCTGACGTTACGATCCTTGCGCTCGAGCCGTTGTCGGGTCCACGCCTCGAGGTTCGACCAGGTCAGTTCAACATGCTCACAGCCTTTGGCGTCGGTGAGGTTGCCATCTCGGTGAGTAGTGCGCCCCGCGACCCTGGCCCGATCCAGCACTCGGTGCGCGACGTCGGTCAGGTGACTCACGCTCTGTGTCGTAGTCGAGTGGGTGACCTGATTGGCGTGCGCGGTCCCTTCGGCACGGACTGGCGGGTATCTCTCGATGACGTCAACAGCCCAATCCTCTCGGGTGGTGACGTGGTCGTCATGGCCGGGGGCATCGGTCTCGCGCCACTGCGCGGAGCCGTGCACGAGCTCGTGGCGCGAGCTCGAGAGGGCGGTGGTCGGGTCTTCGTCCTCATCGGCGCTCGAGAACCCGCGCAAATCGTCTTCAATGAGGACCTCGCCGCTTGGGAACGTGACGGTGCTCGTGTGCTCGTCAGCGTTGATCGAGGCTCACCACAGTGGCGCGGTCGCGTGGGACTGGTGACGACATTGCTCGCCGATGCTGGCTTTGACGCGAGTTCGGCCGCCGCACTGATCTGCGGTCCAGAGATAATGATGCGATTCTCCGCTCGGGCGCTCGTCGATATGGGTGTCGATCCGCATCGAATCCTCGTTTCGCTCGAACGCAACATGCAATGTGGGCTCGGTTGGTGCGGACACTGCCAACTCGGTCCGTTCATCTTGTGTCGCGACGGTCCAGTCGTCCCCTACGCCGGTGTGGTGAGCCACTTGCTGAGTGAGCGCGAACGATGAGTGTCGCGGCCACTCACACGAGGCCGACGTTGGCGGTGTGGAAGTTCGCATCCTGCGATGGATGTCAACTGAGTCTGCTTGACTGCGAGGAGGAACTGCTCGCGCTCGCCGAGGCCGTGCACATCGCACACTTCACCGAGATGACCCGCACCAGTGTGAGCGGACCCTACGACGTGTCGCTCGTCGAGGGATCGATAACCACGCCCGAGGACGCCGAGAGGATCAAGGAGATTCGCGCCAACTCGCGACGATTGGTCGCGATTGGCGCCTGCGCCACGGCCGGTGGGATTCAAGGGCTACGTAATTTCGCGGCGTCGGGCGATTACGCGGGCACCGTCTACGCCCATCCGCAGTACTTGAGCACCCTTGACACCTCAACGCCGATCTCGGAGCACGTGACAGTCGACTTCGAACTGCATGGATGCCCGATCGACAAGGGGCAACTGCTCGAGGTCCTGCTCGCGTCATTGGCCGGTCGCCGCCCGGTCATCACGGGTCATTCACTCTGCCAGGAATGCAAGAGTCGAGACACGGTGTGTCTCTTGGTGACCGGCGAAGGAGCGTGCCTCGGACCGGTGACGCGCGCGGGATGCGGCGCGCTGTGCCCTTCCGTTGGGCGCGCGTGCTTCGGATGCTTTGGACCGAGCGACACCGCGAACACTGCATCGCTCGCGGCTCGTCTGGCTAACGATGGTGCGACAGAGCTGCAGATATCGCGACTGTTCCGCACGTTCAACGCGAACGCACCGGCATTCCTCGCCGAGTCCCGGGCTCACGAGTCCACCGAGGTGGCGGTGCACTTCAGTGCATCGAGGATCGTGAGGCGGCCATGACCCACGGATCGAAGGTTCGAACGATTGGGGTTGACGGCATCTCTCGAGTCGAGGGTGAGGGGTCGCTTCGGGTGCACGTTCGAGACGGTGAGGTCACCAACGTCGCCCTGGAGATCTTCGAGCCACCCCGATACTTCGAGGCAATGCTCGTCGGGCGCCACTTCAGCGAGGCTCCCGATATCACCGCGCGCATCTGTGGCATCTGTCCGGTCGCGTATCAGATGTCCGCGTGTGCGGCAATGGAAGACGCCTGTGGCGTCGTGGTCGACGACAAGGTCCGTGCGCTTCGCCGCCTGCTCTACTGCGGGGAGTGGATCCAGAGTCACGCACTGCACGTCTACCTGCTTCACGCGCCGGATTTTCTCGGATACGCCGACGCCGTTGAACTCGCCCAGCACGACCGCGGCGCCGTCGAGCGCGGATTGTCGCTCAAGCGAACCGGGAACCTCTTGATGGAGACGGTGGGCGGACGCGCCGTGCATCCGGTCAACGTCAAGGTCGGCGGTTTCTATTCCTCGCCGGATCCTTCGACGATCGCTGCACTGGCCGAACCACTGCAACGTGCTCGCGACGCGGCGCTCGAGACAGTGGCCTGGGTGAGTGGCTTCGACTTTCCCGAGGTCGTCGCGGACTACCGGTTGGTGGCACTGCACGAGGCGAACAACTTCGCCATCGAAGCTGGACGACCGACGTTCACAGACGGGCGCGACCTCAGCGTCGCCGAATTCTCGCAGTTGGTAGTCGAAGAGCACGTGGCGCACTCGACGGCCCTCCACGCCCGCCTCGGCGGCCGCGACCACTACCTGACGGGTCCGCTCGCGCGCTACGCCATCAACGGTGGTCAACTCCCCGCGCTCGCCCTTGACGCCGCCCACGCAGCGGGGCTCGCAGAAGTGTGCACCAATCCGTTCCAGAGCATCGTGGTTCGAGCGGTCGAACTGGTCGCCGCGTGTGACGAAGCTCTATCGCTGGTCGAACGCTACGAGCCGCCCGCGCCCGCGGCCACCGACGTACGCCCGCGCGCCGGCATCGGGACGGGCGCCACCGAAGCACCGAGGGGACTGTTGTTGCACCGATACGAGATCGACGACGACGGAATGATTCTGAGCGCGCGCATCGTCGCTCCGACCTCACAGAACCAGCTCGCGATCGAAGACGACCTGCGAAAGGTCGCCCAAGGCGGGCTCGACCTCGATGACCACAGCCTGCAGTTGCGCTGTGAGCAGGCGGTGCGCAATCACGACCCGTGTATCTCGTGCGCCGCGCACTTTCTTGACGTGACACTGGAGGAGGCGTGACTACGACCTCGCGCACGAGTCGGGTGGTGGTGGCTGGCATCGGGAGCGAGTACCGACTCGACGACGGCGTCGGTCCTTTGGTGGCTGCGCTCGCCGAGGCGCAGTCGGGCACCGCCCTTGACGTGGGGCCGCTCAGCGAACCGCTCGACCTGCTTGGACACTGGAACGATGTCGAACTCGTGGTCGTGATCGACGCGGTGCGCTCGGGCGCGCCAGCGGGGACTGTGTGCGTGGTCGAGATATCGGTCGACGAGAGCGATCACGTCGTCAACGTCGAGTCTGACGCGCTCGCGTCAGTGACGACCAGCACTCACGGCATTGGCTTCGAAGGGGCGCTTCGATTGGCCCGGGCCATTGGTCAGGCGCCCAAGCGACTGGTCGTCGTGGGCGTCGAGGGTGAACGCTTCGGCGTCGGCGAAGGATTGAGCAGTGCGGTTGAGGCCGCGGTTCCAGAGGCGCTTCGGCGTGTTCTTTCGTTGATCGAGGAGTTGTAGCGATGTGCACTAGTCGACTCCACAAGGTGCTTCGAAGTGATGAGCCAGGCGTCGTTGACGTCGAGGATGTGGACGGCACCGTGCACCGGGTCTCATTGTTGGCACTCGAGGGTCCGACACCCATGGTCGGTGAGTGGCTCGTTGTCCACAGTGGCTACGCAATCGACCGCGTTGATCCTGACGCGGCTGAAGTCGTGGCCGAGGAGATTCGACGTACGGGGATCACCTCGTTCCCCACGCCAAGTCAGAGGAGAGATGATGTCTAAGACACTGAAGGGCGAGGAATCGTCAAGGGGTCGTGTGCCCGGGGTGTTCGTCGCTGGCGCCACTGCGGTGATCAGTGGGGTGTCGGTGTTCGTGAACAGCTATGGGGTACGAGCGGTGCCTTCGCCAGTCGTGTACACGACTGCAAAGAACGTCGTTGCCGCACTGGTGTTGACCGCGGCCGCAGTGATTGGCCGAATGGCGCGCACCCGCCACCAGACCTCGGTGTGGGCGAACTTCGTCGCTCGCGTTCAGCGCAGTCGCATGCAGCGCGTAGCGATGCTGCGGCGAGGCTGGGGGCGACCGGTGGCACTTGCCTACGTGGGGATCATTGGAGGGGGACTGGCCTTTGTCTTGTTCTTCAAGGGCCTCGCGGTGGCCCAACCCGCGTCGTCGGCGTTCTGGCATGACACTCTGGTCGTGTGGGTCGCAGTGTTCGCGCTGGCGACACTTCGTGAACACGTCAAGTGGTGGAATGTCGTGGCGATGTTGCTCCTGGTCGTTGGGGAAGTCACCGTGACCGGTGGGGTGGGCCAACTCGGCGCCCACCAAGGCGAGGGACTGGTGCTGCTCGCCACGGTGTTGTGGGCCATCGAGGTAGTCGTGGCCAAGCGACTCCTTCGAGAACTCTCCCCGGCCACGGTGTCACTGGTTCGAATGGGTGGTGGTTCACTGGCGCTCGTCATCTACGTCGCTGGTACGGGTGACCTCGGCGGTCTGGTGCTCAATGCTCACCAGCTTCTCTGGGCGCTCGGCACCGGACTCCTCCTCGCTGCGTACGTCGCCACCTGGATGACGGCGCTGTCGCGAGCGCGCGCGCTCGACGTGACCTCAGTGTTGGTCGCGAGCGCGCTCGTGACGTGGCTCTTGCAGGAAGGTGCCGGCACCGCTGCGGCGGCGACGTCGCTCGGTCTCATCTTGATCGCGCTCGGCGTGGGGCTCGTGCTGGTGGCGAGCGTGCGACGAGGTGTTGCATCGACCTGGTTGGATCGCACGTGAGTCTCGTGAGTGGCGAGGCAGTGGTGATGTCGGGGCCCGAGTTGTTCGCGCGCTACGCGTATCCTCCAAATTCCCTCGGCTACTGCGGCCCGGGCGATCCAGCGGCACTCCTCGAAACGGCGGCCAGCGGGGGGCACCTCGATCAGCTCTCACATCTGGCGGTCCAGTTCGAGGGCGCTTGGCCCTACCTCGAATTGATCGCGGGCTGCAACGGTCTGTCGGATCCACTCGATCGTCGCGTTGTTGAGGCCTACTGGGTGGGCAACGAGCTCTTGCTGAGGGTCCCGGCGAACGTGCTCGCGATGTCCTTGGATGACCGCTTCGCTCGACGCGCGGGCGCGAGGATGTCTGATCTGGCCGCTGCGGCATTCACCGGAGGGGTGGCGCAGCATAGTTTTCACGTATTTGGCGTCTACCCCTGGCTCGGACTGCTCCGCGCCGGAATGGACGGTCCGCCGCTCGAGGTGCTCGATCGTTGTCGGATCCGCTGGGGCCGCGTCGAGGCCGTCCGCGGCGACCTCGTGAGCGTCTCGAGTCGCGCCCTGGTCTTTGAGGGGTCGCAACTCGCACTCGGCCCAGATCGTCTGGAGGAGGTCCGACGCGGACTTGACGGGGTCGCGATGGTCCAGGACCTCGTGGTCGGAGATGTCGTGTCACTCCACTGGGACTGGGTTTGTGACCGGTTGTCAACGAGCGCGCGCAACTGGCTGGCGTACTGCCTAAAGCGGAACCTCGATGCGGTCAACCAGCTCAACTCGCCCGGCCCGGCGTTCGTGTGCGGCGCTTGAACGCACTGTGGCTTCGAATCCCACTCAGACCTGGTGAGTCGGTCTACTTCTCTTCTGTTTGATCAACTGCTGGAGTTGTGTTGCAGCGACTTGGAACCACGACTAAAGCTCAAACCCATTATTCGACACTCGTGTACACCTCGCACGAAGCGTTCGCGGTGTTGGAACTTCGTGTGGGGGGCGAGGTGACCGAGCACGGAAGGCTCTTTCCCTGAGTAGTCTTCGAAGACCTAGCCTCGGAGGCCGCGTGGAACCATCGCTCAAGATTGTGACGCTGTGCACGGGAAACGTGGCGCGTTCAGTGATGCTCGCCTATATGTTGACGACCCTCAGTGAGGCGAACGGTTCTGGCTGGCGGATAAGGAGTGCCGGGACCCACGTCGTCGAAGGCTCGGCCATGAGTTCTCGCACGCGAGACGCACTGCTCGGCATCGACGAGCTCGCGCACCACCACTTCAATGCGCATCGCAGTCACCAATTGACGAGTGAGGATGTCGAGTGGGCCGACGTCGTGCTCGCGAGCGAAGCGAATCACGTCACGTTCGTGCGTAATACGTACCAGAGTGCCTCGTACAAGGTCGTGCAACTTCACCAGTTCCTTCGATACGCGCCACTCGATGAACCCTTCGACGCCCAACTGTTCGCGGTTGCTTCAATGGAACCGGAGCCACAACTTGATGTCGCGGACCCCGCGGGTGGTGAGGACGCGACGTACCGAGCCTGTGCACAAGAACTCTGGGAGATGGCCCAGGCGTTCGCAGTGGTGCTGGGCGATTAATCCTCGCGCTGAATTGCGCGCAGTCCGCCCCAGGCGAGTGTGGCGATGCGCGATGCGATGCGCTCGGCCTCGTTGGCCGCGGGTACTGGCCACCCCAGGGCGTTTTGCTGTACGAGCCAGCGCACTGCCGCGCCCTCAGCCATACCGACGATGCCGCCGGCCAGTTGGTTGCGGTGTTCGTCGCTGATGGACACGTCGATGAACGGCTCGACGAAGGACACGAGCATCAGTTCGACCTTTCGAAGTTCTCCCGCGTTCTCCCCGTCGTGGGAGTGGATGAACAGGACGCGAAAGGCGTCGGGGTCGTTCACGACCATCTCGAAGTAGACGCTGAAGGCGACTTCGATCTTCTCGCGTGGCGATTCGGCCTGGGCGACGATGTGGGCGAGCTTCCAGACCATCTTCTGTGCGGTGGAAGTGACGATCTCACGATAGAGGTCGGGCTTGGATTCGAAGTACTGATAGAGGATGGGCTTGGTGAAGCCCGCCTCCTTTGCGATGTCGTCCATGGTCGTGGCCTGGAATCCACGTACGGCAAAGACCCGCTTGGCGACCGCCAACAGATGTTCGCGGCGTTCGCTGTGCGGGGGTCGGTCATCAGTGAGCACCATCGTCAAGACAATAGTGGTCGCTAGTGAATTTGCACCGATTCAAGGACAGCAGTCAATCGCTCGGGCAAGTCCTTCACGTTGAAGTTTTTTCGAGCGATGGCCAGATTGTGATCGAAGAGTGTCTCATTCGGGCGCTCGAGGAACCCGTTGATGGCGCCCAGTTCCTCGAGACCGAAGAATTTGAAGCCGAATGACAAGATCTCGCGAGCCACGGGGTAGGGGTTGAGCGCCAGGGGGCGCCGGTGCGTGACCGCCTCGAGCACTGGATTTCCGAACCCCTCCCACGTAGAGGGCATCACCACCAGATCAGCCGCTGCGTACGCGTCGTGGATGCTGAGTGTGGAGCCGAGTCCGCGGTAGGTGGTGACTCGCGCGTCCTTGAGTAAGCGGTCCAGTTCGGGCTCGTAACCATCTTCGGCGGGTCCGAGGATCCACAGTGAGGCGTCGAGCGATTCACAGAGCCTGAACGCACCCTGGAGGTTCTTTCGCTCTATGGCGCGAGTCGGGAGTAACACCAGTCGCTCCTCACTCGTCGAGAGGAATTGTCGGGTGCGCTCGCGGTCCCCACGAGGGGGGTCGCAGTCGAATGAGTTCATGATCGTCACGGCATTGATGCCTCGTTCGAAGAGTTCGCGTCTCGACAATTCATTGATCGTGACGTGACGCCACAGCGGCTCGTCACGCGGTCCTTCGAGGTGGGCGAGGTGCGCGCGCTGCCAGGCGAGGTCGTGGTGGTGCAAGATGGCGCGACGACCGTGGAGTACTTGGTAGACGGCCTCGCGAGCGCGAACGTTGAGTGGGAGTGACACGAGGTTCTCGACGATGA
>DAIEHI010000169.1 GCA_027355725.1 Acidimicrobiaceae bacterium | reverse complement strand
GCGCCCGCGTAGACGCCGATTCCAGCCGCCGCGCGGGTGATCGCGGCTCGTTCAGGGAAGTCCGAGTCGATGGACCGCTCGTCGCGGTCGCGAGGCGGAAAGCGCGTCAGTTCACCCATTGACACAATATTACGACGTAATTAGCGCATTGAAATAGCGAATAGAAACGCTAATAGGAGTATGTGTGCAATATAATGTTGTATGGATGAGATTGACAGAAAGATAATTGCGTTATTGCAGAGCGATGGACGTCTGTCGAACGTCGAACTGGCCGAGCGCATCGGTCTCACCCCTGCACCGTGCCTTCGTCGAGTCAAGCGTCTAGAAAGCGACGGCGTGATCCTCGGCTATAGCGCGCGGATCAGCGCCATGGCGGTCGGTCTCGGCTTCGAGGTGCTCGTCTTCGTGGACCTGACGCACAAGGATCGCGCCACCTTCGAGGCCTTTGAAGCGGGCGTCGCGAGGTTCGACGAGGTCATCGACGTGCGCCGGATGTTCGGGCTGCCCGACTACATCTTGCGCGTCGCGACCGACAGCATCGAGAGTTACGAGGCGTTCATCTCCTCACGACTCGGTGACGTACCCGGCGTCGACAAGCTTGATTCGCACATGACGATGAAACTCGTCAAGTCGTCGGCTGAGGGTCGCTGAACGCCGCTCTTCGCCGGCGAGTCCGATTCCCAACTGCTCACCTCGACTGTTGTCCGGTGAAGGGAGATGGCCCGCCCCGCTAAAGCCGGAGGGTCCGCTAACACCGGAAGGCCCGGATTTGCCCCATATTGATGGTCAATCCTCGTGGTGGGGGATTTGGACAACGAGTGTGTGTCCTGTTCACGAGGACCACTCGTTACGTTCAAGGGCGGAGCCATCACCAGCGCGTTCACATTTGATCACCAGGAACGCGCGTCTTCATCATCACGTCACCATTTCACCTGATCGTCGGGTGCACCTGAAGTCCGGCCGGGTAACGAGTGCATTCCGTCCCGGTTCGCCACTGGTCGGCAACGACGACGTGTATCGCCGTCACTCGCTGAGATCGGATTACGTCCCGCCGAGCGGTGTAACTCCAAGGGAGCACTTCTCGATGCGTAGCCATCTCGTCAGTTGGCCTTGGCCAAGGCAACCGGTGCTGACGGCAGTGCGTCACTCTTCAACCGATCCATGGATTCTTGACTGAGACAGCGACGCTCGGAGCCTCCACTCGTCGCGTGGATCGACACAGATTGCGGTGATGAGGCGAAGCGCCGCGGCGTTGGGGAAGATCCCGACGACGTTGGTGCGCTACATGACCACGGCGTTGAGGCGCTCGAACGAGTTGGTCGACCAGATTTTCTGCCAGTGATGGGCCCGAAAGTAGCGAAACGCGGTGAGCTCTCCAGCCGCGTCGAGGAGCATCTCGTTCACGACGCCGAACTGTCGCTTCATGGTGGTTGCCTCCGCCTCCAGCCGGCGTCCGACGTAGGCCGCGTCGGGTTGGGCGAAGATGGTCCTCACCATGGCCACCACCGATTGTTGCGTGCGGGGAACTCTCACGGGCACGTTGCGCAGGCTGCACCCGACAGCGCTGCCAGGAGGCTCCGGGAAAGAACTGGGCGATCGCGGCCTTCAACTCCAGGTGCGAGTTGCTGATGACGAGCTGGACGCCGTGAAGACCTCATTCACGCAGGCTCTGGAGGAACTCGGTTGAAAGGCGGCGTCCTCGGAGTCACCAAGGTCGATGCCGAGTACTTGACGAGAACCGTCGATGCCGATCCCGGTGGCCACGTCGACAGCGCGGCTGACGACTCGTCCACCCACGCGGGCCATCACGGAGGTGGTGTCACAGGACCGGTAAGGAAAGGCCAAGTGAGAGAGGCTGCGAGCGCTGAACTTGTTCATCAGTTAGCCGAGCACCGCGAACAGGTCAAAATAATGGTTAAGTACCGGAGTATTCCTTTGGTGTAATGATTGACATAGCAAGAACTTTTCCGGTGGCTCGTCTTCACGACAGACCGACGAATTGGCACCAGGTCAGGGAACGTCAACCTGAGAGGTTATTTACTTTTGCTGTTGAAGGTGAGTGGAAGGATGTCGGTTTCTCTTTACTGTCGCAACAGGTGGCGTGGCAACGAACGACGTCGCGGTGGCTCGGCATAGTACCTGACCGATAGGTGTGAGATCACCTTCGGACACCACCCCGCGTTCCTGACAAAACTCACAATAAACGCAACCCGACTCGTGTGGAACAACTTCGTTCGCGACGCGGGCGGTTCGGGTATTTCAGACGGTTAGCGACCTTGCTCTTCTGTCGATGGCGTGAAATAGTGTCAGTGGGCTCAGGGAATGCGCTCGCATTTGGCGAGCTAGGGGGGCGTCAATGGGAAGTCCAATGAAAGAGATGCGCCGCGCCGCTAATTCGTTCCTCGCATTGTCGCTCATAGCGGGGGCGTCCATTATTGGCTCGCTCGCTGTCCCCGCGAGCGCCTCGGCTCAGACCCGATCTAGTTCGACAGGTAGCTCCTCGTCTCGGGCGTCGGCTGGCTTAACAAGCCTTCGAGTGAGAAGTCCTCGGGTCGTTGCCGCGGGTGCGGATTCCCCGGCGCACCGCGTCACGGGCCAGTTCCTTCCATCGAAGACGGGTTCGTCGCTGAAGGTCTCGGCGACTGGCCAGAAGTCCTTCACCCTCTCGCTGGGGGGCAGTGGAGCGACCATTCACGGGATTCCCACCCCGGCTGTCAAGCCGGCCCCTTCCCAGACCACCACAATGGTGCATCTCCTAGGAACTCGCGCCCAAGTCGCGGTACCGGCGAATGGGACCGTCCCGTATGGCGAACTACTCACCGTCGTGGCCACGGTCGATCAGACATCAGGCAACAAGCCAGTGACCTCGGGGATGGTCGACTTCACCGAGAACGGCGTCGCCGTGAGGCCCGAGTTCTCGAGCGCGGCCATCTGCCAGGCGGTCCCGGTCGTGAAGGGCACGGCATCGTGTTCGATTACGGCCCTGGCGGCCAGATCCACCCCGTACCAATTTGGAGCCTCGTACACTGCGGCTCAAGGCTCTCTCACCTCGAGCAGGGTGACCTCGGCACAGGGCGTCGCGGTCACGGTAGTGCGGGCCTCTACCACCACCACTCTCACCGGAGGGCCGGATCTATCGTCTTCCGGCAACGTACGCCTCCAGGCCGTCGTGGCGGACAGTTCGGCCGGTTCCAGCCTGGTGCCCACCGGCACGGTGTCCTTTGAGCAGGGGGGCGTCGTGCTCGCCTGCTCAAAGGGACAGTCGTTCCTTACTGAAGTCTCGCCCTCTACGTCCAGCGCGTTCTGCGATGTGCCCACCCCGAGTGGGGCCACCATCTACACAGCCCTCTACGTCCCCACTGTCAGCAGTGACTTCGCCGCGTCAGGTCCGGCATCGGCGACGGTGGCGCCCGGCGTAGTTAGCGCATCGGCGGCGGGGCCCGGTGCGCCTTCGATGGGATCGTCTCCCTCTGCCGGGTCAGCCGGCCCTTCGAGCTTGGCTGTTCTTCCGCACACTACTGGGTCGTGTTCCACGACCTTCTCCCAACTGTGGAGCGACGGTGCCTCTGGTTCCGCCAACCTGACCTTCACGCCTGGGTCGTCCCAGTTGACCTTCTTGGCGAATCTCTCTCTCACTGAGGCCGTGACTTCGGGTACGTGCGACCCGTCCACGAGCATCACGTTCACCAGTGGCTCGTTCTCGTTCCTTGGAAACGCACTGAGCGGTTCCGGCCTTTCCGGAACGATCACGGACGCAACCGGAACGTCAGAGCCTCAGCTGTGCATCACGTCGGGCAATTTGGGCGGCGAAGGGTTGAACCTTGTCGGGAGTCTGTGCTTCTCGATCTCTGCAGCGACGGGTGCGGGTGGCACTGTTGACAGCGTGAGCGCATCATTGAGTCAATCCTCTTCGGTGAGCATCATCCCGTCCGTGCTCACCCTGTCGGGGGTGAAGGTCGCCATCAGCAATGGCACCGTCGCCACGCCCACGGGCTGCTCGTTGTCCGGTCCCAGCGACTGGTACCTCACCGTAAGCGGGAATCTGACCCTCACGACAATGAACGTGTCGGCGACCGAGTCCGCCGCAGGCTGCATCGACCTTACTGCGGGCACCAGCGGCACCCTCGAGATCACCTCTAACCTGGCCCCCACCGGCTTGACTCTCGATTCGGTGGTCACGCTCAACAGCCTCGACGTGACCATTACCTTCTCGTCCTCGAACTTCGGGGTCCAGGGCACGGCCGGCGTAACGATCAACTTGCCGACGGGTGGGCAACTGAACCCAACCTTGACGGTCGCATTCGACAGTTCGGGAACTCTGGTGGTCGGTGGACAGGCCGACCTGTCGAACGTCCTCAGCTCATCGTTGGGGGGTACCACGTCCGCGTACGTGTACTTTGCCACCGGGGCATATCCGAACTTCGACACCGGAGTCTCCTCCATCGGGACTATCGACCTTGTCCAGGGTCTCAATTTCGCGCTCACCGCGAGCCTTCCGACTTCCTTCATCAACACCATGCAGCAGACCGTCAACATCGATTTCCCCTCGACGGCCGTGGCGGTCGGATCCTTTGATACCTCCACGGATACCTTCAATCTCTCGATCACTCTCACGTTCGGCACTCCGGTCCAACTCTTCGACAACCAGAACGTTGCCCTCGACCTGAACTCGGCCAGCGTGGCCCTTCAAGTGAGCACTTCCCAACTGAGCGTCGACTTCTCGCTGAATGGGACGTTGTATCCGGACGGCACTGGCACCGGGGCACAGCAGGTTCCCGTCGCCGGATCTCTCGTCGCCGTGGTGGGCACGGAACCCTCCTTCTCAATCGGCGTCTCGGTGAACGAACCGACGCTGGGCACGTGCGGCCAGGGCTCGGGCTGGTCCAACGCCTTCGGCGTCACAGGACTCACCGTGCAGTGCGCTGAACTGTCGGTGGGCGTGACGGACGTCTTTCCCTTCGTGAGTGGTTCCATCAATGCGGTGATCACCTCGTTGCCGACCACCTGGGCTAGTGCCATCGGTTACCAGACGGGCGCTCCGATCGCACTCGCCTTTGGCTTCAACCCGTACTACTTGGACTTGAGCATCGGCACGTACATTTCCACCACGCCCGCCCTGGAGCCACTTAGCGCTTTCGACGGTGGCAAGTACGCCTCGGACCTTCAGGTCGCCTACGCCCAGTTGTGCTTCATGCAGACAGGTGCGACGCCACTGAACCTGGGCGGCGGACTGACGTGTGCTCCCGGCTTCGTCCTGGCATTCACCGCTTCCATCGATGCCTCCATCTTCAAGAATCCGGTCACCGTCAACTTCCTCGCGTCGTTGTCGATTGGCAGCCCGACGAGCTTCGATTTCAGCGTCAACATCTCTCAGATCACTGTGGGAAGTGACCTCAACATCGGCCCGGTGACACTCGTCGTGTGCGGTAGTACTCAGCAGACCTGCGACAACAACACCTCGTACTTCCAGTTCGAATTCGATGGCTCGTTCTCACTGAGCGGATCCGTCACGGTTCCAGGCGTTGCGCAATTGAGTGGGTCGCTAACTTTGTCCTTGACAGTCAAGTTGTCTACGAGCGGGTTCACGGCTCTCATGTCGGGATCTGGCAGTGGCTCGATTGCCCCCTGGAATGCGTTCGCCAACTGTTCGGGCTCGTTGTCCAACCCTTTGACCTGGCACTGCGACGGGGGTTGGGGAAAAACCACGAGCGTCAGTTTCAATTTGCAGACCACCGGCATCACGGCGAGCTCGAGCGGGGTGACGCTCTCGGCGGGTGGCACCAGTATCACCTTCCCCTTCAGCTCCGCCAGTCCGAAGGAAGTGCCCCCTCCCACCACAAGCACCACGCTCTCGTCGTCGGTGAATGGCTCCTCGTCGACCACATCGACGTACGGCCAGCCGGTCCTTCTCACGGCCACCGTGTCCGCATCGGGGGCGACGTTCGACGGAGGCGGGTCGGTGTCCTTCTACCTTGACTCGAAGAGCGACCAATTCGCGATCCCCGGGTGCAGCGGTGCCCACGCGGTGGCGCTTCAGGACAACAGTGGGTCTTACACGGCGACGTGCACCACGTCGACGGACGTGGTTCCGTCATCGGGTGACACCATGATCCTGCCCGCCGGGTCGGATTCTGTCGTCGCCCAATATAGCGGCGACTCGAACTTCCCCTTTTCGACGTCGAGCGCGGTAACCGAGACGGTGAATGCGGCGACCCCTACTTTGACGATCTCCGCTGCTCCGACGACCGACTACTACGGCCAGTCGCTTTCAGTGTCGGTGGGCGTCTCGCCGACCGACGGCGGAGGGACGGTGACCTTCTTGGACAATGGAGCGAACATCCCGGGCTGTGTCAGCCTGTCGCTCACTGGAGATTCGGGTCTCGGTCTGGGCACTGACGACTCCGCCGGGGCCACGTGCTCGGTCGGAAGCGCGTGGGCAGCCGGCACACACCACGTCACCGTCAGTTACTCCGGCGACGCCAGCGCGAGTGCGGCTCAGTCCACGACTGGCGTCGTGGTGAACAACGACAACACCACGACGAGCGTGTCGGTGTCGCCGACGCAGGCGACCTACGGCAATGAGTCGGCCTCCGTCTTCACCGTGAACGTGACGACGGCTCACGGCGAGTCGCTGCCCACGACCGACAAGGTGACGGTGCACGTCGGCTCAGCCTCCTGCGCGGCGTCAGTGGCCCCGTCCACCGGCGGCGGGACGGGATCGTGCTCGATCGGCAACATCGACCTGGGAGCGAGCAGCACCGCCTACACGGTGAGCGCCACCTACCCGGGCGACGCCGACCTGAACGCTTCTGCTCAAGCGACGGCCACCACCGGGCTCACCGTGATCAAGGACAACACCACGACGAGCGTCTCCGCGCCGTCTTCGGCTTCCTACGCCAGCGAGACGACAGTGACTTTCACTGTGAACGTTGCTCCTCACTACGGCGAACCGCTGCCTGGAACCGGCGAGAGTGTGACGATACATGTGGCCTCGGCCTCTTGCACGGCGCTCCTGAGTTCGACCGCACACGGCGGGTCGGGATCGTGCCAGCTTGCAGTCGCGGTGCTGCCAGTCGGCGGACCCTACGCGGTTTCGGCCACGTACCTCGGTGACAGCGACCTGGTCGGATCGACTGGCACGAATTCCTTCATTGTCGGGACCACCGACACGCCTGACTGCT
The DNA here is from genome assembly GCA_027355725.1 of Acidimicrobiaceae bacterium. Lineage (GTDB taxonomy): Bacteria > Actinomycetota > Acidimicrobiia > Acidimicrobiales > RAAP-2 > RAAP-2. The sequence continues at coordinate 467 of DAIEHI010000169.1, read as the reverse complement.
CCAATTACGCAGGGGCCAACTTGGCCGGTAAGGACTTCGCTGGAGCCAACCTGGCTGGGTGCAACCTGTCCGGCGCGAACCTAAAGGGAGCCAACCTCGAAGGAGCGAGCTTCGCCGGCGCGAGCCTGACGGGCGCGAACCTCATGGGAGCCATTCTCCAAGGCGACAACTTGGTACACGCTGACCTCCAAGGGGCAAACCTTAAGGGAGACAACATCCAGTACGCGAACCTGCAGGGCGTCGATTTACAGCAGGCGAATCTGATGTACGCGAACCTTGACACGTCATACGACTTCACGGGCGCGAACCTGATGGGAGCCAACTTCCAGCACGCCACTCTGGTGGGCGCCGACCTCGAGAACTCCAATCTGACCGACGCGAACTTCCACTACGCCGATCTCTCAAACGCCAACTTGACGAACGCCAACGTCGAGGGGACGCAGTTCAGGGGGGCCACCATGCCTTAG
>DAIEHI010000143.1 GCA_027355725.1 Acidimicrobiaceae bacterium | reverse complement strand
GTTCGAACAGCGCTTCCCCGACGCGGACGTGATCCTGCTCGAGCAGAACTTTCGTTCCACCCAGACCATCCTCGACGCCGCCAACGCCGTCATTTCAAAGAACGCGAGTCGTCACGCGAAGAACCTCTTCACCGAGGGCGCCGAGGGCGAGAGGATTCGTCTCTACCGCGCAGGTGACGAGTACGACGAAGGGCGCTGGGTCGCGAGCGAACTCAGGCGCCTTCGCGCTGAAGCGTCTCTCGACTGGAATCAGATGGCGGTGTTCTATCGCACCAACGCCCAGAGCCGCGTCCTCGAAGAAGAGATGCTGCGCGCGAACATCCCTTACCGGGTCATCTCGGGGACGCGCTTCTATGACCGCAAGGAGATCAAGAACGCCCTCGCGTACGCGAGACTCATCGTGAACCCCCGCGACGAGGCGTCGGCTCGACGGGTGATCAACGAACCCAAGCGCGGTATCGGTGACGCGGCCCAGGCCAAACTGGGCGCCTACGCCGCCGAACACGGACTCTCCTTCGCCGAGGCGTCGCACTACGCGAGCGCCGCGGGCTTGACGGCAAAGGCGCTCAGTGGGGCACAGAAGTTCTCGTTCATGCTCGATGAGCTGCGCGCGCTCGCCAATGACCTCAGCCCGCGCGAGATGATCGACGCGATCGTGCGCGAGTCGGGCATGGGTGACGCCCTACGCGCCGAGAACTCCGACGAGGCGTACTCACGACTCGAGAACCTGGGCGAGCTCGCCTCCGCCGCGTCGCAGTACGACACATTGATGGACTTCGTCGAGCGCATGGCGCTCGTCGCGGACTCGGACCAGCTCGATGGAGGGGCGGGCGCTATTTCTCTTATGACCATGCACGTGGCGAAGGGTCTTGAGTTCCCCGCCGTGGTCATCACCGGCCTCGAAGAGACGATCTTCCCCCATCGTCGCGCGCTTTCTGATGAAGCCGAGCTCGAAGAGGAGCGTCGACTTTGTTACGTCGGCATCACGCGCGCCATGCGTCACCTCGTCCTCACCCACGCCTGGAGTCGAACCCAGTGGGGCAACCGCGTCGACGCGATCGCGAGTCGATTCCTCTCTGAGATCCCCGCCGAATTGGTGAACGACCTCTCAGCAACGCTGCCCAGTCGTCGCTCGACGATGATGCGCGACGACGAGGGGTTCATTGGCCGAGGCACCGAGTTCACCCAGGGTCGAGCGTTCGGTGCCGGTGCGGCGCCGCCGGTGCGATCGACGGGTGCAGAGAAGTTGCAGTTGAAGGTTGGCGAGCGTGTCGTGCACGACCGCTACGGCCCAGGAGTCGTCACCCGTGTCGAAGGCGAGGGCACTCACGCGCGCGCCGCGGTCAACTTCGACGAGCACGGCACCAAGCAGTTGGTGCTCGCCATGACCCCGCTTCGACGCGCCTGAACCCTTCTTAGAACATTATTAAGTGCCCTTTACCAGGCTGTGAGGGCCCGACGGGTTCAGGTGTCAGAATGGGAATCCATGGATTCTCGCCGGACTGCCTATCGACCTCCCGCGCCCCCACGAAATCATCGTCAACCTCAAAAGGTCTACTGGCGTCGCCGGGCGATTGTGGCGTTGTTGCTGGCGACGGTGACGATCTTCGGCTACTACGGCGTGACCCTGGCGCTTGCTTTGACCAACCAGAGCTACGGCAGTTCCATCGCCGCGCGCGTGGCCGAATGGGGACGCTCGCACGGCATCGGTGGATTCGTGACCTGGGCAGAGACCGAGTGGTACCGCCTCAATCCCCCAAAGAAGGGTGGCGCGCCACCCCAGGGTTCGTTCGGTTCCGGTCCGACGGCGGTGAAGGTGCCCCTCGGTGGTCACCTGCCCGCACCCGCACCGATCAAGAGCCCCGCCGCGCATCCGCTCCCTGGAGAGGGCGTGTGGCACATCGCGGGTCGCGAGACCGCGAACGGCGTCCCCGGCCTCTACGAGGCGTTCGTTCGACCGAACGCCGTCAACACCAGCTACGTCGTGGGTGTTGCGTGGATGGACCCGACGGTCCTTCGCGCCCAGCTCTACTCGGGCTCCTACATCCCTGGCGGCGGCCCCTACAAGTACTCAGCGCCCATCACGCCGGCCGCGTCGACGACGCTCGTCGCCGCATTCAACGCGGGCTTTCGCATGCAAGACGCCAACGGCGGTTACTACACCGACGGACGGATCATCAAGCCCCTTCGCGTGGGCGCGGCATCAGTCGTGGTCTTCAAGGACGGCACCATGACCGTTGGTCAGTGGGGTAGCGACGTGAAGATGTCAAACCAGGTCGCCTCGGTGCGACAGAACCTCGATCTCATTGTCGAAAACGGCAAGGCCGTGCCGGGACTCGCTGCTCAGAACTCGCCCAAGTGGGGCATCACCCTCGGCGGCACGTTCAACGTCTGGCGCTCGGGGCTCGGGGTCACCAAGGACGGCGCGCTCGTCTACGTGGGCGGCCCGGCGCTTTCGATCAGTGACCTCGCGAACGTTCTGGTTCGAGCGGGGGCGGTTCGAGCGATGCAACTCGACATCAACACCGGCTGGGTGCAGTACTCGATCTTCAACGGTCCGATCGGCACGCCACTCAACGGCAGTACCGCGGTGCCACTGCTCAACGGCATGGAGTCACCCACGCGCTACTTCGCCAACTGGTGGAACCGCGACTTCTTCACGATGAGCCTTCGCGGTAATGAATTGAAGAAGACGACGTCCACGTCCTCCTCGGCGACCACGAGCACCGCCAAGGGTTAGGGCCTCTCAGTTCGTCGTTGCAGCTCGAGGCGTTCACATGGGTGTTGGGCGGGTTACCCCATCCCCTCAGAGTCCTGATCGCTCGATGGTGCTCACTGAATGATGGCTAGAACGAGCATCAAGTCGCATAATGATCGCTACGGCCATCATTATGCGCTCATCGTGGCGCATG
>DAIEHI010000151.1 GCA_027355725.1 Acidimicrobiaceae bacterium | reverse complement strand
TTCAATGCGAATTCTCAAATGGCGGACGCCAGAGGCAGTGGCCATCGTGGTCCCTTCCTTTGTATACCCGACGTCGGTCTATCCCTACAGTCCCCGCGCTGCCGAAGGATTTACCAAAGCGGGCTGCCCCGCGCCTGTTGGATTGTCATCTCTCACGTCGACATTGACTCCCTCCCTTGCTTCTCGCCAGATTGATGCACTTTCGAAGTCAGAGACTTCCGCATTGGGTGCTTCAGATACCACGATGTGGCCCAATATTGTCCTTCGTCGACCGCTCGCGCAAAGTTCTGTAGATCCTTCTCACTTGATTGTCATACGTGAAAGGTTCTCAGACATGCGTGTCACAAATCCTTGTGGGGTATTTACCACGAACTCGACGTGGGTGGCCGAGGTCTGTCCAACTTTGAAGGGTGCGGCGGGTACTTCATCTTGTTCGAAAGATCCAGCGCTCGTGAGCTACTACTACTTCGTCAAGCGTGCTGGCCACTGGCTCAACATATTCATATACGGTTAGTTAGCGGTGGCCCTACTGACCAATCACCAACACGCCACTCGGAGTATGTGCACGCCGACCCACCGTGCTGAAACCCTACCCCACCAAGTTGATCCTCCAGTCAACCCTGAGAAGTTGAGCTTGGACCGTAGATTTGGCGCCGGCGAACGTTGACCTGAGCAAACGGCTCGACCCCGTCAAGGACATCTAGGACCGAGAGTCCCAGCGCCCCCGCGAGACGGTCCAGGACCTCCAGCGACGGCAACTTCTTCCCACGCTCAACCTCCGAGACATAGGCCAGCGACACTCCGGACTTGTTGGCGAGTGCGGCCAACTTCAGTCCCTTCTCCTTACGCAGTTCTCGCAACCGAGCACCTAACGCTGCGTTCCCACTCGGTGTCGCCATGAACGAAACCTAGGCGAAGTCGGCCCTTGATTTCGCTCACGGCAGAATGTTAGTATTCTGCTTTGAGCAGAACTACCAGTTCAGGAGGCTTTTCAATATGCCTACGCCGATTGCGCCTCGCGTCAGCGCCCACACGTGTCTTTGGGCGACTTCTGACCCAAAGGAAACGAAATGGACACGACCAACGACAACTCCCTCGAGAACCTCGAGGCTTTCGGAACGGCACTGCGCGACAAGGCCGAGGAGAAGGAGGACATCTCTTGTCTCCTTCCGTTCACGACACGGAGCGTGTTGATGGCGGCGGCGAACCTGAAGAACCAGCCGACCCTGGCCGAAGGCTTTGCGATCATCACGAGCTACTGGCACGCTCTAGACGAACTCGCTCTATCCACCCAAGGGCGCTTCGCCGAGATACTGGCACAAGCCACGCGACGCGCCGAGCGCCTAGGCATCAAGCACTGGGGACCGGACTTCGACCAGGTCGTCTGCGAGGCGTTCGTCCACTCGCGAACGAGCAACGCCGAAGAGCCGTCCATCAGCACGCTGCACCTGCGCCGCTCGTCGCTCCGCGCCGGCTTCTCCACGCTGCACCGCATCGGCCTGATCGCCAAGGACCCCACACGGGGCATCATCCTTCCGACCCGCTCGCAGTTGGCCACGCGGGCGGCGACCGACGATGAGATTGCCCTCCTCGAGATGCACGCCCTGGCCTCACGGGCCAGCCGACAGCCGATGATCTTGGCGCTCGCCGAAGCCACGGGACTGACCGCGGAGATTCCCTTCGTGACCTTCGAGCACCTCGATGACCTCGACAACCCGACCACCGTCGAGTTTTGCGGAACTCCATGGGTAAATGCTCGCGTAGCGACACTGTCGACCTTTGGAAAGCGCGCCCTGCGCGGCCGAATCAAGGTTCTCCGCCGCGACGGCACCCTACGCAAGAATGAGTCGATCGTCTACGCCGGGGCCAAGAAGCGCGGCGACGTGAGCCCGACGGCATCCATGTGCCAATCGATCAGCGAGGTCTTCCGTCGCGCCGGTCTTCATCAGGAGCGCGACCTGCGCCCCGCCTCCGTCGCCTTCTGGGCCGGTCGCCAGGTATTCGAGGCCGCCCCGGTGCGGCAACTCGAAGCCGCGGCCCAAGCGATGGGATTGAAGAGCCTCGACATGACCGCCCAGAAGATCGACTACTCCTGGAACAAGCAGTGAGCGCGCGCTACCGCCCCCGCCCTCTGCTCGGCGCCCGAACGGCGACGTTGAGCCACCTCGAGATGGCGATCATCATGCTCTATAACCCGCACTTCCACCAGGTCGCCGTCTCGTTGACCTACGCGAAGGATGACGCGACCGTCATTGGCCACCGCGACAACGACTACCCCAAGGCGATCGTCCTGCTAATCGGCGTCATGTCGCGGGTGTGTCACAGCCTGCCCAGGGCCGAAGCTATGTTTCGCACACCCGACACGTGGCAGGCGATTCGCAAGCACTGGCGCCTCGCGAAGCAGTTTGGCGTCTTTGGTGACGACCAACCCGATGAGCTGCCTAAGAAGCCCGTCAGCGCTGCTCAGTGGCGCTACATGGTTGAGCGGATTAAGGACCTGCCGATCCGATTCGAGACCTTCACCTCTGCCTTCACCGAGTCGGCGATAGACCAGGCATTGGAGTTCGGTTACTTCCAGGAAGGTTCGCTCTCCAACCCGGCCCTCACGTCATCGCTGTTCAGCGACGGTACCGAGATCAGGTCGCAGTATCGCTCGTACGTCGCCATGGTGAAGGACCCCGCCGATGAGAACCGAATGCGGCTCGCAGCGGTCGAACCAGGTTCTGACGACAAGCCCCGTGCTTGGTTGGTCGAGGCCGAAGGGAAGTGGACAGCCGTCGACCCCGACACCGGCGAGGTGAAGAAGAAGATCCCCGTGGACGTCGAGGCTCTGGCCAGCGGCAAGTACGGTCCAACTCAAGCCGCCTACAACGTCGTTCCGCTCAGCGTTCGCAGCAGTGAACCCAACAGCCGCGTCACCCTCGGGATCGACATGGACTTCAAGGACAGCGAAGAGGCCAAGACCACTCTTCGGCTCGTTAAGCGCGTCATGGAAGGACGCTTGCAAGGCAAGGTCCAGTGCATGATCACCGACTTGATCTTGCGCGGGGTCCACCACGCTGCGCTCTACAAGGAACACGGCATCATCACGGTCAACAAAGTCGCTGCCGCGGCAGCCAAGGACGAAGGGTATCGCGACGTGCTCAACGCCAAGGGCAAGCGAATCAAGACCTATCCCGTCCGCCGCGTCACTCATCATCGAGGTGACGGCGCTCCGTGTCACCACCTGCTCGAGTCCCATGACGGCACCCTCGTGGAAGTTGACTGGGACCAAGACGGGTCCAACATGGTGGTCGTCGGCACGCCGAAACGGCTACAGGTGAAGCGGTTGAACGAGATGACTGCCCAAGGGTCCCACTACCGCGTCAGTGTCGGCTACACCATCACGTGCCATCACGGCGACTTCGAGGTGTGGATCTCCCCGCACTACGAGAAGGGAGACGACGGCCGCAAGATCGCCGAGAACTTCCGTGTGTTCCCTGAAGGTGACGACGTGTTCAAGGCGCTCTACGGAGCCGGTCGCAACACGTCAGAGGGCGGGAACGCTCACCACAAGGCGACTTACCCCCACAAGCGTGCTCAGGCGGTCGGACGTATCCCCATCCTGCTCGACGTGCACCTCTACTTCATCTACGACAATGCAAAGTCGTGGTACTTCCAAACGGGTTGGAAGGTCGTGGATCGATTCCTTCACGGCGGAGAGACCGAGCTCACGGATCCGGCGCTCGAACTGGCGAGCTGAGCCCAACTCGCC
>DAIEHI010000149.1 GCA_027355725.1 Acidimicrobiaceae bacterium | reverse complement strand
CATTGGTCACCCCACCCGAGTGCGAATCCTGCGTCTGCTGGCCGAACGATCGTCGTGCGTGACCGGGGACCTCGTCGCCGAATTGCCCCTCGCCCAGTCGACGGTCTCCGAGCACCTTCGAATTCTGCGCGAAGCCGGTCTCATTCAGGGCGAAATCGAGGGTCCGCGAACCTCGTACTGCCTCGACCCAGCCGGGATGGAACTTTTGAAATCCACCGTCGCCTCTCTTTGAACTCGACCACGGTGAGCGTGGGAAGCAGTTGACCACGCGGCCAAGGACTGCTATCATCGTTATTCGACGATTAGCGATGAACCAGGGAGGTTCCAATGTCCACGATTGAAGTCTTTGACCCGCCGATGTGTTGTTCCACCGGCGTGTGCGGGCCGAGCGTCGATCCGGGACTGGCCACCTTTGCCGGTGATCTCGGTGCACTATCGGAACTGGGAATATCCGTGTCGCGTTACAACCTTTCTCAGGAACCCAGGGCCTTCGCCGAGGATTCAATGGTGCGCGAACTGCTCCACGAGCGAGGTGACGATGCCCTCCCAGTCATCAGGGTGAACGGAGAGTTGCGGGCTTCGGGGCGTTACCCGACGCGTGGCGAACTCGAGGCGTGGATCAGCGACGACGTCGCGGCCGATCTTGACCCCAAGGTGGCAGAACTGGTCGCTCTCGGCGCGGCGGTAGGGGCGAACTGCGAGACCTGTCTCAAATTTCACTTCAACAAGGCACGACACCTTGGCGTCAGTGTCGCCACCATGAGCGCAGCGATTCGTGTCGCGCAGTCAGTGAAGGAGGCTCCCGCAAACTCACTTCTGATCCTCGCGGCAAAATTACTCGGGACCACCCCCGACGCTTTAGCGGCGAAAGCCGCCAGCGCGGGCCCCACGAACAACACCGAGAGGACGTCGCCGACCGCTGCGCAATACAGTGGCGCAACCACGTGCTGTTCTCCCACCTCCACAGATGCTTCGAGCCACTCGGCTCCATTGTCGACTCCGCAGTCGTCGCCATGCTGTAGCGGGTCCAACATCCGTGAGAGCCTCTCCATTGGCGGCGACGATCAGGGGTCGGCGTGCTGTGGTTAATCACGTCACCACTCTCGATGGACTGATCCGCGACGCGCCGAGATTCTTGTTCTTTACGGGCAAGGGTGGGGTCGGCAAGACATCTGTGGCGTCGGCTACCGCAATCGCGCTCGCCGATCGAGGACGGCACGTGCTGCTCGTCTCCACCGATCCGGCGTCAAACCTCGATGAGGTCCTCGGGGTCAAGTTGGGTTCTGCAGCGCGCGCCGTTCCTGGCGTAGTGGGACTCGATGCGTCAAACCTCGACCCTCTCATGGCCGCGGCGGCCTACCGCGAACGAGTTGTCGGTCCGTACCGGGGAATATTGCCCGCAGCGACCGTCGCCAACATCGAAGAACAACTGTCGGGCGCCTGCACCGTGGAGATCGCCGCGTTCGACGAGTTCACCATGTTGCTCGCTGATCCGGTGGCGACCGCTGGATACGACCACGTGCTCTTTGACACCGCCCCGACCGGTCATACACTTCGACTCCTTTCCCTGCCCGGAGCCTGGAACGAATTCATGGACACCAGCACCCTCGGCGTTTCCTGCATCGGACCGCTCGCGGGACTGACGAACCAACACCAGAGTTATCGTGCCGCGATCGCCACTCTCGGTGATGCCGCTCGTACCTTGCTCATTCTCGTCACTCGCGCCGACCCGATGGCCCTCGACGAAGCCGCGCGAGCGGCCCATGACTTGCGCAAGCTGGGAATCGTCAATCAACGTTTGCTCGTCAATGGCGTCTTTCGCACCGCGGACTCTGACGATCCTCTCGCCGAAGCGATTGTGCGTCGCCACGCGGCGGCACTCGCCAATATCCCCACCATGCTCGAGCGCCTACCTCGTGATGAAGTGTCGCTACTCCCGTGGGCTCCCGTCGGACTCGAGGGACTGCGCGCGCTCGCGTCGGGCGTTGCGCCAACGCATGATCTCGTCGCGGCCGCACCGGTCGGCGACACTACTCCCCTCGCGGAGCTCCTGGATGACCTCAGTTCTCACGGACGAGGTCTCGTCATGACGATGGGTAAGGGCGGTGTGGGTAAGACCACGCTCGCGGTGACCGTCGCCGTCGAACTCGCTCGGCGCGGTCATCACGTACAACTGTCGACCACGGACCCGGCGGCTCACCTCAGCGCGGTGCTCGACAGTGAATCCTCCGACGGCTTCGCTGACCTGAGCGTGAATCGAATTGACCCCGATGCAGTGACCGCGGAATACACCGCAGAAGTGCGGGCACAGTCTGGATCCGGTCTGGACGCCGCGGCGCTCGCCGTCCTCGATGAGGACCTGCGCTCACCGTGCACCGCCGAGATCGCGGTGTTTCGTGCCTTCGCCCAGACGGTCGCGACAGCGACCACCCAATTCGTCGTACTCGACACGGCCCCCACGGGCCACACACTGCTTCTACTTGACTCTGCACGCACCTATCACCAGGAGGTCAAGCGACAAGGCGGCGCCGTTCCGCCCGAGGTGGAAGCCCTCCTCGACCGACTGACCGACCCGGACTTCACTCACGTCCTGGTGGTGGCCCTACCCGAAGCGACGCCGGTGCACGAAGCGGGCTCGTTGCAGACGGATTTGCGCCGGGCGGGGATCGAACCCTCCGCGTGGATCATTAACCAGAGCCTCTTCGCGGCCGGGGTCGTCGAGCCGACGCTCGTCGCTCGAGCCGACGCCGAGTCCCACGTTATCAACGAGGTAATTGATCAATACGCCACGAAAGTGGTGCTGCTCCCGATGCTGCCCGAGTCCCCCACCGGACTCGACGGGATTGACGCATTGGTCCAGTCGCGAGTGTCGATGTGACCATCGTCATGAGACATCACGAGCAAAGCCGAGACTTCGTCGCCAAGATAGTAGTAACTAACGAATCAGAAGGAGTACTGACTCATGTCTAAGTCTGTTGTCCACATCTTCCACGGTGACGACGACTCGTTGTCCGCCGGATCACACGTCGCCGAACGAATCCGCCAAGTCGCGGCCGAACAGGGCGTCACGCTCGAAGTCTTTTGCTTCGGTCCCGCCCAGGGCGCACTGAGCGCATCGGATTCACTGGTGCGAACCGAGTACAACCAGCAGATCGATGAGCTAGTCGAAGCGGGAGTACCGGTGGGTGCGTGTCTCAACGCGGCCCGCGCTGCGGGAACCGAGGCAGCGCTACTGGCCCGCGGGATCAATCTCCAGTTCGCCCGTGACGCCTTCGTACGCTACGCGGTCGAGGGTGCAACGGTCCTGAGTTTCTAAGATCGTGGCCATCGACTCCTCGAACGAGAGGGCGACTCCCCAACTCCAGAAGTGGTCGTTGCCGACGTGGCTCGAAGAGGCCGCGTTACCGACCTTTGCGGTGCTCGACACCCGGTCGGCCCAGGGACGTCTCGATCCGCGTGTGAAGACGGTGAGCGTTGCGGACCTCGTCCTGGCCCACGGCCACGCTTGTGACGGCCTACTTCGTGGCGTGTGGGCGATGCGCGCACTGGCAGACTTTGTGTTCGGCGACGCCCCCATCGACCGCAGCGACCTGCTCGTCGTGTCGAAGAACTCACCGTGTCTCGGTGACGTAGCGGCGTACCTGACGGGAGGACGCGCCCGCTTCGGAACACACCGGCTCGACGACTCTCTCAGTGTCGGCTTTCAACTGCAACGCCTCTCGACAGGCGAAGCATGGGAGGTGCGTGAAGAGCCAGGGTTCTTTCCCGCCACCATCGTCGCATGGGAAGCCGATCTACTTCGTGAGGGGCGTGAAGATTCAGAACTGCGCCAATTGCTCGCAATCCACGAGGCGGCTCAGTGGGATTGGGTGCGTGACGTTCTCTTGGCGAGCGAGCCGGGCAAGTATTACATCGCAAGGAAGCTCGATCACCTCGAACTTCCAGCACCCCTGCACGTTGCGCGCCGGACCGACACCTTCAACCGCTTGGTATCCCCACCCCTGGACCTGCCCAGTCCCGACGACCCCACCTTGATGAACGCACAGGGCGACGTCGAGAACCTGCGCCACTGGCAACAACGCTACGACTCGGGACCGCATTCGTCGCTCTGACATCTCGCCCCAACTCCCGGGTTTTTCGCCGTGCGCGGCCGTACGCGAGTCAACGTAGGGAGGTTGCGAGCCTGCGCCAAGGTCGACGGACTCTCGTCGAGGACGATACGGTGGGAGTCATTCAATCTTCCGTCTCAGTATCGTTGCCAACGCCGCGAATCCAGGTGCGATTGTCGAACCAACAGCCCACGCCAACCCGGGTTCGGTGATACCACGTGGCAATCGTCTCGGCGAGAATCCCGAGCGCCACTGTGGCCGAACACGACACGTAGCCAAAACGCCAATAGCGTCAAATGGCGTTGCGACTGGGTGGTGATCGTGAAACTTGCCGCCTCCAGTCGATCCATAACAGCGTCATGCATTGTCTCCAGGGCCAAGCAATACCTCGCCATCGACGGCCATCGCATCGGTGACGCGTGGCGTTCGTGATTTCACCGGAATATTCCTGCAACCCGTCCCCACTTCTTCATTGAGCACAACGAACTCGTCCACGGACTGGAGAACGTTCCCCGAGAGGTGATTGGACAGATACTGCAACACCGCATACTCCCGTAGAGGGCGTTCAACCGTGACGAGAAGGATCGGAAACTCTGCGCCTGTCCAATTTCCAGGGAATCCTCTTCTCAATGAAGGAGATCTATCTAACTTTGACGCGCAAGAAGAGTCATGCCGCTTTCTCTTAAGAGGTAATCACCCGCGAAGTCATGGCTGACGACCTCAGGCCTGTAACTGCCGTGCACGAGTCGCGACGCAGTAGCCAGACGATTTCTGCCTTTTGAGTGACTTTGGCGAGTGAAGCGAAATGGATCGAACTGCCCACGGCGTTCGCTTGTTAACTTCAACTTCATATTTTCGAACACAACAAGGCCTTGAGGCATCCGCCGGGAACCTTCGCCACCCGTCGGATGCCAATTGGGTGGTACGACGCCGAGGCGTGTGGGACCTTCTTGGCGTCTTCGAAATTCAATTCCCGTTTCGTGCCGCTCGCGCCAATTCGACGCGCCGGATAACTGCTGACGCGCCGAGGCGGAAGGCATTGCCCAGTACGAGGTAGGCAACCGCTGCGCCGAAGAGGCTCGCCATCCATGCGAACGACAGGCTGTGCATGAGCCAGGCTTGACTCGCCATCACCACGGCGACGGCGATGTCGAATACGCTTGCCCAAACTAGCCACTTGCCAGGATACGGCTTGGCCCAGAACACGCCCCGGGCCCGGGCGAGATAGAGGGCGGTCTGGCCACCGGCGAAGACGAGCCACAGGTACGAAGCAGTCTGAGTTTGAGCGATGCTAAGAGCAAAGCCATAACGTGCTACCCAGAACACCGCCCCGCTCGCTACGAACAGCAAGGCGGCGAAGCCGAGCCCGGTGGTGACGAGCGAGCGCACCACCCAGCGGTCGGGCTGACCCGACGGCACGACATTGTCCTTGGACAACGCAAACGTGGCGATGTCGCCAAGGAGCATGAAGAGAACCACCAAGAGCGGGGTCAGGGCGAAGTCCCCCCACACGAGAAGCGCCAGGGCGAGGAACGGCGGGATGGCGGCCTTCCTGGTGATCATGGCGGTGGTCCAAGTCTGCATACGCTGGTAGATGTTGCGGCTGCCCTTGATGGCCCCGAGGATCTCTCCCAGCCCCGGCTTGGTGAGGACGAGGCTGGCCGACGCTTTCGCAACGTCGGTCGCCGAACTGACGGCAACCCCGACGTCGGCTTGACCCAGGGCGGGGGCGTCGTTCACCCCGTCGCCGGTCATCCCGACAACATGCCCGGCATCTTGCAACGCCCTTACGAGGGTAAACTTGTGCTCGGGCAGCACTCCGGAGAAGACCGAGTAGCGCTCCGCGGTCTTGGCGTCGAGGTGCTCGGTGATCGTTCCAGGGGGTGCCACCTCGCCGGTGATCCCGACCAGTTGAGCAACGGCGCGTGCGGTCGCCTCGGCGTCGCCGGTCACCATCACAACCCGCACACCCTGGGCAACGAGGGCGTCCACGAGCTGGGTCGAGCCCGCGCGCGGCGGATCGGAGAGGGCGACGAGTCCATCGAGGTGCAGAGGTCCATCGGCACCGCTGGCGACGGCAAGAACCCGGGCGCCGCCTTGGGCGAGGCGCTCAATGTCAGCCTCAATCGTCCCAAAGGGCACCCCGGCCAACTCAGCTAGGGTTCGCGGGGCACCTTTGACCACACGGGTAATGGTGCCGTCGTGGTGAACCTCCGCCTCGGAGCGCTTGGTGGCCGGATCAAAGGGGACGAAGGAGAGCCGCTCTCGCGCCCCAGCGCTGGCAAGCCCCCGACGTCGAAACTCAGTCAAGATAGCGAGGTCGAGGGGGTCCTGAGTCGCTTCGTCAGACGCCTCAGCAGCCAGTCGGAGCACGTCGTCGTCGCTCGAATCGCCGAGGGCGTTGACCTGCTCAACGTTCAACCGGTTCTCGGTGATGGTACCGGTCTTATCAACACAGATGACGTCCATCGTCGCCGCGTCCTCGATCGCCGAAAGGCGCGTGACCAGTACCCCGTTCTTCGACAGGTTGGCTGCTCCCATGGCCGCCGACATGGTGAACATCGCCGGTAGCGTCACCGGCACCGACGCTACGAGCAGCATCAGTGCGAACGGCAGAGTGTTCGACAGCGTCGTGCCCTTCCAGATCGCCGCCACGATCACTATGGCGATGAGCACGACGTCGAGGGCGAGCAGGTACTTGGCAATCGATACGGTGAGCAGCTGCAGGCGCTTGGGGGCACGGGCCAGCTGAACGAGCTGGGCAGTCTTTCCGAACTGCGTCCGGCCGGCGGTGGCGATGACACGACCCGAGGCCTCGCCACGAGCGACCTGCGAGCCGGCGTACGCGGTAACACCCTCTCGCGCCTCCACCGGGAGCGACTCGCCAGTCAACTGGGACTGGTCCAAAGATAGGACCCCATCGCTGAGCGCCACGTCCGCGGGGACAACGTCACCGGCCCGCAGGTAGACGAAATCGTCGGGCACGAGCTGGGCAGCCGCCAGCGACTGCCATGCGCCATCACGGCGCACACGAGCACTGACGGTCAACTGAGAGCGCAGCAGCGCGACAGCTCGCTTCCCCCGCCGTTCCTGATAGAAACCCAGACCCGCTGAGAACACGAGCATCCCCCCAATCACTCCAGCCTCGACAAAACGGCCGAGCACGAGGTCGATGATGATGGCCGCATCGAGCATCCAGGGGATGACTCCCCAGAATCGGTGCAGAAGTAGCTCCCACGTGCGTGGCGGCGCCTCGACGACCGTGTTCGGGCCGAAACGCAGCGTGCGCTCGGCGGCCTCAGTAGAGCTGAGACCGGCCGGCAATGCCCTACCGCGGTGGGTAGTTGTTGTCTCGCCCGCCTCGAGGTGTTCAACAGAATTTGACATAGTAATCCTCCTTCACTGCCGAAACAATCGGCGTCGCTACTTCGAGATGTGGCGCTCCGAACGGTCAGTCTCCCGGCGAATTTGGTCGAATGAACCAAAGTCCCGATGGTCACGCGCATTGCGAGAGGAGGGCTGGGCCGAGTCGCCGCGGTCGCCTGGGAACACGACGGGGCCTTCGTGCGGCTCGCTCCTCGCGGAGGTCACGCCACCGTTGACGGCGCCGACGTCAGGCCAGGAAAGAGAGTGGCGCAGTCGCAGCATCAACCGGCTCAAACCCAAAAGCGCTGGCAACTCAATGACCGGACCAACCAAAATGGCGACGAGGACGAGCGGGTGGCCGGCGAAAGCGACCGCGGCCACGCCGATCACCGATTCGGAGTTGCGGGCCGTCGTGGTGAAAACGAGCGTGGCCGTGTCCTTGTAACCGAGGTGGAAACTCCGCCCGACGCTCAGGCTGAGTACGAACAGCCCCATGAAGAACAGCGAAATCACCCCGACAATGAGCCCGATGCGCACGAGGCCGAGTCCGCTGAAACTGGCCTGGAACGCGAAGATCGTAACCACTAGCAACGCGAGCGCCCACATCTTGATCTCGCCGATCGCACGCTTGTAGACGCCGTAGGTCCACTCCTGTCCCTTAGTCCGCTCCAGCAGGAGGCGTATGCCGTAGGCGAGGGCGAAAGGGGCAACGAGGTAAAGCCCGACGCTTCCGAGCAACGTCACCGCCGAAATCGACACCACCTTGCCGACGAGGAGCCACAAGTAGAACGGTAGCAACACGATCTGGAGCACCAAGTTCCATGGCAGCAGCGACACCCCCCAAGCGACGTCGCCCTCGGCGAGGTCGGTGAAGATCAGGTACCACCCGACGCATGGGGTGAGCGTGTAAAGAATCACTCCGGCCCACACGTCGGGGTAGTGACGCAGGATTAGCCAGCCGAGCGCCCAGGCGAAGGACGGAGTGATCACGAAATTCGTCACCAAGGCGAGCCCGGTTGGCTTCAACTTCTTGAACGCCGCGCCGACATCTTTGACCTCGATGAAGGCCATCACCGTGAACATCACCGCGAACACCGCGACATTCGCCACCCAGTCCCAGCGGACCAGGCGACCGTTCACCAGACGATTGACGAAGATTCCGAGCACCACCGCGGCGATCAGGACGAAGGGCTTGACCTCATCACGAATCGACAACTTGGCTCGCCCGGGCATGGAACCACTTGTTTCTGTCATCGAATCCGCCCTCACATCGACCTCGATCAATTTATTATTTCTTGCTATCGACAGACCCGAATAGAGGCTTAGTGCCTAAATCCTCCGATCGACACCGCTTTTGGGAGACCAAGGAGACTGCTGTCGCCAAGGTTTTCAGTCAGAACTGGAATGGCTTCAGTCCCGTCATTCGATCTTTTCTTTCAGAACCGTCACCCGCACCACGCCAGCGACAATCCCTGAATCAATGGTCCGCGCCAACACGACGTCGACTCCGGTCGAGTAATAATACGTAGCGGCCCTTGCTGCCTGTAGTTCGATTTCGGACGCACCGAAAACGATTGTGAGCCAAAACTCCATGATGGTCGCACGACGAAAAGACTGTCTGGTGAACCCGAAACTCACGTCTTCAAGTTGGTTCATGGCGGCGTTATACCTATCCCCGAGGGGTGTGTCCGTCACTGAGGGGTGTTCGAATCCGTATGATCAGAGAGGTGGAGATACTTTGTGCTGATTGTGGTTGCTCGGTTGATCGCGGCGTTCGTATCACGGTCTGCGCTGATCCGAATTGCTGCTGTCGCGAATTGCCCGTTCGTGAAGCCTCTTCGTAGACGC
>DAIEHI010000148.1 GCA_027355725.1 Acidimicrobiaceae bacterium | reverse complement strand
CAGGCCCTCGACATCGACATGTTGAAGGTGATCGCTGAGGGAAAATTCTAACCCCGGACTCGCGTCGTCGGGCAGTGCAACTGCTCGTTGAAGAGTTCGGGGTATCGCAACGTCGGGCGTGTTGTCTGGTGGACCAGCCCCGCTCCACTCAGCGACTGGGCCCCGTCGAGGTCGACGAGTTCGAACTCGAGGTCCGCTCCTGGCTGGTGCAGTTCTCTAAGCCTCGATCCACCGTCGGGCTCTCGTAGTTGGTGGTTTTCGGCCATCATGAGACCGCAGATCATCTCGGTCGCGGCACCTTCGGTGATCTCCTGACACGCGGACGTGTCGAGCCACACTTTCGACGAGGCGTGTTACTTGTTCGCGCTGGAAGTCGTCGGGTGATCCGCGAACGACCTCGGAACCGATTGTTCAGGTCTGTAGTTTGACGAGGCGTGCGAAGCACTGACTCCACTGCGTGGCCCAGGGCCAGTTGGTCGGTAGGTGAAGGCGTCGACGACGAGCGGACGTGGTGAGTCGTCCGGGCACCGTGATGAACTTGCGTCGGATGGTTTTGGCGACGAGTGGTCCGGTCATCTCGAGTCCGAGCGCACCGACCCAGCGCAGCAGGTTGTGGGCGATCGACGTCAATACCGCCCAGGCGGCGTTGGCGTTGAAGTCACCCGAGGGGCAGTGCTCGAGGCCAGACCCTTCCTTGAGGTCACGGATGGCGAGTTCCACGACGGCGTGACGACGGTGGTCGGCGTCGAGGAAGGTGGCGTCACCCTCGCGGTCGGTGAGGAAGGCGTGGTAGCGATACTCGGGGAAGAGCGCCGGACGCGGTTCGTGCAGTTTCGTGCGACGAACGATGAGACGCTGGTCCTGGTAATTGGTCTCAGCGACCCAGGCCTCGCCGTTCGTGGTGTAGTCGATTTCAGCCCAGGCGGCCTCGTCAATCCCTTCGATCGCCCTTGCAATCGATGGCGTTTGACGCACGGTAATCGAGTAACGCACGTCGTGGTCACGACACGCTCGCACCACGTATTGGGAGTGAAAGCCCGAGTCGGCGCGCAGCGTGAGGGGTCCACTGGCCCCCGCGCGACGCACCCGTCCCACCACTTCTCTCACGAAGCGCTGAGCGCCGCGCTGGGTGTTGGCCGAACCCTTTCGAAAGCGCAGGTGCAGGACCTCACCCGTGTCGGCGCGCGTCGCCAGCACTGGGTGATAGCCGAGCACGCCGGTGTAGCCGTAGCCGGCACCCGCCTTGAGCTTGCCGTGGACCTCGAGGATCGTGGAGTCGATATCGATGGTCATGGGCGCGTCGCCCGGTCCGGCTCCGAGGGCCCAGGCGCGAGCGAGCAACTTCTCAGCGACCGCGTCGAGCTGTCGCACGTGGCCGAAGCTGAAGCCACGTAGGAACGTGCCCAGCGTCGAGGGCGCCATCACCCGATGAGAAAGAACTGCCGCGGTCGATCCGGAACGCAGTACGTCGGCGTCGTCGATGCAGGTCCCGCCAATCACCAACGAGTGCACCAGGGTCGCGGCGCGCCTTCCGGGGAAGGGCGCGATGGAGATCGTCTCGTCGCAGAGCTCTTCGAGACCGAGTTTCTCACAGAGGAGTCCCGCTAACGCCAGTCCCGCATTAGCGACGGCATGGTCGTCGTCGAACATCACCGACAGGTCCGAGGGAGTGTGCAAAGATTGCATCGAAAAGGTGTCCTTCTGAATAGGTGAATTTGTTGTGTGGTAACACAAATTCTACCTGATGGGGACACCTTTTTCGCGTATGGTTAGCCCTTCAGACCAGCACTTTCACGGTGTATCCAGGCTAAGAGCATCGGCGCCTCGTATGGCGAGACTGCCTGCCACCTGGATCTCGTGCAGTGGTCCACGAAGCCAGTGTGGCGCGACCTCGACAAGACAGCTTTCAATATTGCTCAAAGATGGCGTGAGATTTCTCACTCGCCAACTCAGAACCGAGAATTACCGGCTCGTCCTGGTGAATGGTCGAACCGCCCTTCGGGCCGTTGAAGATGCGGGTCTAGTTTCGTGGCAATCGAGCGGTATGACTCTTATTGAACCGAGCGCGGAACTCTTCATCGGCGACGCTGGTGCCCAGCGATTCTTGGGGTGGTCATGCAACCTCCAGAGCCAGCCAGGCGCTCGTCGCCATAT
>DAIEHI010000040.1 GCA_027355725.1 Acidimicrobiaceae bacterium | reverse complement strand
AATCGAGGAATCTAACTCACCGAACTCGAAGACCCTTTCATGACTTGCACCCACGTCGTATGAGTGTGCGGGAGAAGCGAAACGGCGGACCTACCCTTGGAACGTGTGAAGGGAATGTCGTCAGCCGGACATTGACAGAGTGATGAGCAATCCCAGGGACTCGATGCCCGACAAAGACCAGGACTTCGCGAGAGTCGTTGCCGCGCATCGAAACGCCATCCTGCGCTACGGAATTCGTCGCCTCGATGACCGCTCTGCGGCGGAGGATTTGGTTGCCGAGACCTTCATCGTCGTCTGGCGACGCTTCGACGAACTGCCCAAACGGGATGAGGAGTTGTTTTGGTTCTATGGCATCGCAGGCAGGGTGCTCGCGAATCTGCTCCGTACGCAGCAACGCTCAATGCGCCTCGAATCTCGTTTGGCATTCGAGCGTGAGCTCGGACAAGAGCTACCGCGCTACTCGTTGGAGGATGTCGAGGCACTGATGGACGCCTTGGGGTCACTCTCGCCCGATGAGCGAGAAATCATCCAGCTCGCGTATTGGGAGAAGCTCTCCTACCGCGAGATGGGGGTCGCACTCGATTGCAGCGAGAAGGCGGCCGGTATCAGGCTGTCGAGAGCGCGCCGCGAGCTGCGTGAACGACTGAATCAAACCACGGCGTTGGCCACTCCGACGCTCTTACTTCGAGAGGAGGGTTAGCAATGGACGATGAACTACTCAAGACACTGATGGAATCGGTGGACCCAGCTCGCGACCTTTCGGATGAGACATTGCACGAGTTGCTGCCTGACGACCAGCTGATGGCAAGGATCGCTGCGGGCATCGCCGCTGAGCCGCTCGAGGCCGTTCGCGTGAAGTCAATACCGTTCTGGCGTCGCGTCCCCACACTCATCGGCGCGTCTGCAGCAGCCCTCGTTATTGCAGTTGCCGGTGCTGCGACGTTGTTCGGCTCGTCGCCAGCGTTGCTGCAGGGAACTGGTGCAGTTACGAAGACCACAACCAGCGTGGCCGCAGGCTCAGTGGTGGCTCCGACCATCACGAGGTCATCTGGAACCGGCATCACCGTGACCGGTGCGGACATCATTCTCAAGCGATGCTTACCGTCGCAGATAAGCGAGTGGATGGTCACCTCGAGCGGCCCATACGTCGCAACTCGCGACTTCACCGGGAGGGTCATCTACGAGAACACCGGCAGGGCCTGCACTCTTGCTCGTACCTACATTGGGGTCCAGGCAGTAGCTGGCACCGATCGAGTCGCGATAGGGAGCGGTTCGGTCACCCCGACTGTTGCCATCCTCGGCAAGGTCACTCTCCAGCGAGGTCAAACCGCGGCGGCGTCATTCTTCATTGGCTCAACCACTTCGTCTTCGTTCCGTAGGTTGCTAAAGGCCCACGACGGCACGTGCGTAGCCAAGCTCGCGAATGCCATCAAAGTGTTCGGCCTTTACAGCGGATGGCCGGTCAAGTACTTCGCACTACCCGAACGCCTCCTCGTCTGCACTTCAGGCTACGGCAACGTTGGCGCCGGACCCATCGCCAAGACGAAGAGAGTTATCGTCCACGGCTGAGCTTGTCGCTTGGCCTGTTCCGTAGGCTCTTCGACCTCGGGCAGAAGGTGAGTCCGGTCCTGAATCAACGGCAAGATGTTCACTTCCAGTCGCAGCGCCCACTCGAACATCTCACCGAGATCTGCGGGGACTTTGCCTCGGAACGCGCGCTCGAACCACGCTGAACCGGTTGTATTCCGGAGGCTCTCCAGGAATCCCAGGCCCGTTCAAACGGCCCCGCAATCTCGGACCTCGCAGCCCTCGAACGAGGTGGGTCCGATTCCACCGCGAAGTCCCAATGTCCCAAAGGTTGACGGACCCCGGGTGGTGTACTAGTGTACTAGGACATGACCGAGAGGCAACCGAGCATCATCTTCCGCCTGGACCCGCGAAGCGGCATCGCGCCCTATCGACAGTTGGTCGACCAGGTCCGACAAGCCGTCGAGATGGGGCGGCTCCGCGGTGGTGACCAACTGCCATCGGTGCGCGACGTCGTGACCCAGGTGACGATCAACCCCAATACGGTGCACCGCGCGTACCGAGAGCTTGAGCATCTGGGACTCGCCGAAGGTCGCCTCGGCCTCGGCACGTTCATCACGCAGAACCCCGACGTTCACACCACGGAAGATGGGAGTGCCGAGCTCTCTCGCCAGTTGCAGCTCTGGGCCCAGCGCGCGAGAGCGGCTGGCCTCAACGATGACGACATGCTCGAGCTGCTTCGTCGGATCCTCAACCATGACGAGCGGGTGCTCTCGTGACGACACCGGTTATCGAGACCAACGCTCTCGCCAAGCGTTTTGGGCACAAGTGGGGACTTCGCGACTGCACGTTCTCGATTCCCGCGGGCAAGGTTGCCGCGCTCGTCGGACCCAATGGGGCGGGAAAGTCGACCCTGCTGCGGATGGCGGCGGGACTCTCACGACCGACGTCGGGCCAGATCACCGTCCTCGGCTCCGTACCGAGCACCGGTGACCCGTCGCTGCTCAAGCGGGTCGGTTACCTGGACCAGGTGCGGCCCCTCTATCGAGGTTTCCGCGTCGACGAGATGTTCCGTTTCGGTGCGGGCACCAACCCGACGTGGAACATGGCGACC
>DAIEHI010000029.1 GCA_027355725.1 Acidimicrobiaceae bacterium | reverse complement strand
GACTCCAACGCTGCGTCTTTGACGTGACCAACAACTCCGGAACGAGGTGACGAATGGCCGAGAGTCGAAGACGTCGCAGCGCCGCGTCGAGGTCGGGGGCCAGTGGGGCTGCACTCGTGCTCACGAGGTCGCCTCCACCTGGTAGTCGCTGAGCGGGCGACTCGTCACGACGGGCAACGCCGTGACGAGCGCGTCGCCGGAGCTCGTGTGACGCGCCACACCGTCACCCGCGTAGAGAATCGATTCGACGTCGTAGGCGCGGTAGCGTCCAAACTCAACGGCTCGTTCCAGCGCGCGTAGTACCGCGTCGCGGCCGTGAGAGCGCTCGAGGAGCACCAGAATCGAGAGGTCCCGCTTGAGCGACGTCATCCCCGAGGCTGCGGCTCCCTTGATGAAGGCGTCGGCGACGGGCCCGAGGGTGCAAAAGACCACCTCGTCGGGAGTGCGGGGTCGTAGCGCTCGTCGAGGCTTGGTCCTCGGGCCGCCATAGTGGTCATCGAGTATCGAGGTCTCACCAGGGGCGACGACGAGGTGTTCGGCCAGGGTCGCGCCGAGGAGGGTGATGCTGATCCGTCCGTCGCCGACGCGCAGCTGCACCACCTTGCCGATGTTCTGGGTCGGCACCGAGTAGCGCGCCGAGGCGAAGCGCACGCAGCTGAGCTTGTCGACGGTGCGGTAGATCACCTTGCCCGCGACCGCGCGCAACTGGGGCAGTGGCCCGAGCAGTTCGACCTCGACCTCGAGGCGCGTGGACGGCACCGCACTGATCTCAGAGTGCAGCGCGGCGTTCACTTCTTGCATCCAGTCGGCCCCGCACTCATTCGCTCGACCCAGGTCGCGCGAGGAGAGCTCACCGGGGATCATGAGGTCGCGCTTCACGTAACCAACGAGGTTCTCGACGAGCCCCTTCGAGGCCGGGTCAGCCGCCTCGCAGAAGTCCGGGTGGAAGCCGTAGTGCGCGGCGAAGCGGACGTAGTCCGGACTCGGGATCACCACGTTGGCGACGACGCCACCCTTCAGACATCCCATGCGGTCAGCCAGCACCGTCTTGGGCACGCCGCCCAAGAACTCAAAACACGCGGCTAATGCCGCCAGGGTCGTCTCGGATCGTTCGTTGTCAGCGAAGTACACGAAGCGTGTCCGGCTCCACGCGAGCACCGCACAGAAGACGTGCAGGGTGCCGATCGTGCCCCAGTCGATGGCGAGCACGTCGCCGGGTTCCCACACGCCGGGTCGACGTCCGCGGTGGTTATCGGTTCGCCAGTTGCGCTTCTCGTCGGCGACGAGTCGGCGAAAGTTTCGGTCCGAGCCGAGGTAGCCGGCGGCTTTAGCGGCGGGGAGCAGCCGCTTGGCGCTGATGCGGCCCTTGGTCTTCTCCACGCGTTGGGCGACGAGGTCTGCGACCTCGTCGTAGTTGTGCGCCGGCGGTGGGCGGGGTTCGCTGCGCTCGGCCGCCTCGACCGCGCGTTTGACGGTCTTGGGGGTGGTCGAGCAGATCTCGGCCGCTCCGTGATAGGAGCCGACCTCTCGATAAGCAGCAATGATGTCCATACGTTCCCTAACTGATTTCATTGAGAGTGTCTCCTGGTCGGTGCCGTGGTTGGTGGAACTACCACCGTCACCGATCAGGGGGCACTGCGGTTGGATGCTCAATGAAGGGCGGGGACTTCTCCTGGCCACCAGTGGGGACTTTTCGTGGCCACCAGCGGGGACCTCAGTTGGCCACCAGTGGATACTTTCTCATGGCCACGGACACTGGTCAAGTAGCCGCATTCCGAGTAGCTCGTTCACGCGAATCATCTGAGCATTGTCAGCAGCGTTCATTGTCAGTACCTCACCGACGGGATACTGCGACGAGAGAATGTTCTCAATGTTCGCCAGCTTTAGTCGAAGACCCAGGCCATGACCCCGATGCTCCGGACGGACAAGTGTCACTCCCTGGTAGCTCAAGGCGGGCTCATCAAGCGGAACGTTTACCTCGCTGTAGCCAGCGACCACACGTGACAGTATGTGTATCGCTGCAGCGATGAGAGATGTCTCACCCTGTTCGCGGTGGTTGTGTTCATCTTCGCGGAGCCGTTCCCGATCGTAGTTCTGATGAATAACCGGCAAGTGACCTGATGGGGCCTCGTCGTTGAACATTCCTCGAAGCTCGGCGAGTCCATCGACGTATTCATCGGGGCACGGTGCCTCCCACGCGACCACCTCATAGTTGGGGTCTATCCGTTGCTCGCGCTTACAGGCCTCAGCTATCTCTTCAGCTAATGGCAGCTGATGAATGCGGGCCTCGGAGTGTTGCCCGAGGTGGTAGCCAGATGAAGTTGCCAGAGACCACCCCGGCGTACTCTCAAGCGTTGGTGCTGAAAACCAGTGACGCAACGTCACTGTTGTACAGCCCTGCGCAGCTGCCCACTCCTCGACCTCTTGTAGAAGGCGCTGACCAAAACCTTGGCGGCGCGCGTTTGGTTCGATTGCCAGCCAACCAGTTGCTACCTCGGGGGCATCTCGGTTCATCACTTTGATGCGCGCAGCGCCTGCTGGCTCGCCACTGTCGTCACGGAGTAAAACAAACGCGAGACTCGGGTCCTGTAGCTTCTCAGAGCCACGAAGAGGTAACTGGTCAAACGTAAAAGGACACGGCCGCACGCCAACGTCCTCGTTCCAAGAAGCAATGGACACGTTGCGGAACCCGGCTGCATCATCAGCGTCAAAGGGACTAAAAGAAACGGTGGTCATTGTCGAAAAATCCTATCGAGATACGGTGTGGTTTCTCACCACCACTACTACTGCCAGCAGCACAACTCGGTGTGGTGGCGTCCCGGTGTATGACTGCCTCGCAGCTACGGTGCTGTCCTTGCGATGAACTTCACGAAGGGACCCGTTCACGGACGTGCGAACCTGGTCTTGTGCGGCGGGCGTTGGTTATACGGATGCTCGAATGGTGGGGCCTGCACGGCCGTGATTCGGCGGGCCAGCCTCGACCGACGAGACTCGACGTTCGCCCATTCCGGGGTGCCGGTGTTGCCCGCGAGTCCCTCGTCGCAAATCGCGAGCGCCCGACTGAGTGCGGCGATGCGCTCGTCGGGGACCAGACTCTCTTCTTCCAAGGCCGCGTAGAGGCCGGTCAGCCCCGGGGTGTGGATCTCGGTCGCCCACAGCGCCTTGGTTACCTCGACAGCTTGGCGGCTGTGATGAAGAGTGGCCAGGGTGCGCGCCGCCCGAGACGCTCCTCGCATTGCGGCGTAGGGATGGAGCGCCCGGAACTGCGCGTACCAACTGCTCGCACCCAGCGGTGACTTCGCGGTTCCGTAGAGGTACTTCACTGCGGTAGTCAGCAGGATCTGTTCCTCGGAGTTGTACATTGCGCACCACACTGCGTTGATGGGCGTTCGCAGGAAGCGGCACCGGTAGGGCTTACTCGAAGCGCATCGGTCGCACTGGTCGTTGTCGTCACACGGCTCCCAGTTCGAGTACGCGCCCAGGAGGGCGAGCGCGTTGTGGAGCATCAGGTCTGGTTTGGGTCGCACCAAGAGGTCTCGTCGGCCGTTCATCGCGCGGAGCGCTCCACTCATCAGGATGCCTATCTGGTAGCGCGTGAGCCCTGGCTGTCCTATCTGGACTATCGCCCAGTTGATGAGACTGCGGGCGCTGGCCCCGTCGGTCACCCCGTCCTCGATACGCCGGTTCAGCACGGGGCAACTGAGCGCGAGACATTGTGCCAGCACCTTCTCGCGCTCCGACTGCTTGGTCAGGGGCAGTGCGTGGAGCACCTCGTGCTCGGGAGTCAGTTCGTAGTCAGGCTCGTCCTCGAACCTGGACGACTTCTTCGGTAGTACTGCGTAGGGCGAGAGGTCGCTCACCCCGGCGTCGATGAGGAGCTCGATGACGTGCAGCGTGACTTCACGGGTGGTGATGGCATCGGCGTTGGCTTCGTGAGCCGCCGGGTTGGACAGACCAAAGGCCGCCGCAAGCTCTTCCAGATCACTGTTGCTCGACGCGACGCCGGCGGCGGGGGCCAGGCGCTTGTTGTCGAGCAACAGCATTGGCGGAGGCTCCTCACCCAGCAGTTGGTACTCGTACGTGAGTCTTCCGGCATCGTAAGAGATGTTGTGTCCAGTCAAGTACGTGGTCTTGGACGAGCTTGTGAGCAACTGGCGTACCTTGTCGCTGTAGTTTGGGAAGCTCTTCGCGCCCACCAGCTTCTCCGAGTTGAGACCGTGTATGTGTGTAGCGCCAATGTGGGTCCCTGGGTTGATGAGCGTGGACCAACTCTCGATGGTGACCCCGTTCTCGACGACGTAGGCGGCGAACGACAGGATGCGCGAAGTCGGTTGTAGTCCGGTGGTCTCCACATCCACGACGACCAACCTCGTCTGACCCCAGAGGAGGCGAGCCGTGGCATCGCGCTCGGCTGTCACTTGACCGCGACCTTGCGAGCCTGCTTGCGCGCATCCTTGCGTACAACGCCGAGAGAGCTGGCTATGACTGCAGGGTTATGGAGCAGACGCTCGCCCTTGCGCTCGGTGACTGAACGCGCCGGAGGAACGTAGCCGCCGGCCCCTTCGGCGTCGCGACGTAGCAGCGTTGCGATGTCGCTGCGACGGTCCATCCGACCGTTCAGACGCAAGGTGAGCAGGTCGGCCAGTCGGTTGATGCGCTCGATGTTGGTGAATGTCGCCGCCCGAGGCTCGAAGAACGGCTTGACGTTACCTCGGATGGTGGCCTCAACCGCGCCCGTGCTACGGGGCACGCTGGGGTGTGTGGCGAGATAGCCGAGACCGTCGGCCACGAGTTGGTAGTACTTGGAGTGCCAGTGCGTCGGGAACTTGTCCGCCGGCACGCCTTGGGACCGCGCCCGGTTCTCCAGGTCGCGCCACCACTGCTCCCAGGCCTTGGGTGAACCGAGGAAGGAGTAGTCCTCGAGACGATCGAGTAGGTCAAGGGGTACGAAGTGCTGAACGGGCCGGCCCCAGCGCATTGCGTTGAGTGCCCGTGTCAGCTGTTTCGCGACGTGGTACGCGGACGGCACCCACACCAAGTCGGGGTTCGTCTTTTTCAGCCGCTTGACCATACGAAGGATGGCCGTCGAACTGTCCGAGACGATAACGTCCGGGACCACTCCGCACTCGGTGACGAGCAACTCGTAGGCGTCGGCGTTGTGGTTCGGATACGCACGGATCAGGCGCACTCTCTGTCGGTAGGTGGGAACTCCGGGCGCTGTCTGGTAGTACTCGGTGGCTACCAGAATGCTGAACACCATCGATGACCGAGCGCGCTCGCCTGCGGTCTTCGCGAAGAACGGGACGTCATCGATGACCAGCACACGTGGCAGCGTGGTTGGTGGCTCATTCGCCAACTCCGTCTGCCACGCATCCCACAGAACCGGCGAGAACATCTCAACCCAGTCCGCACCGGTCTGCCAGTAGTTCGCGCTGAGGTTCTTGCGCGTCTTCCTCGTGACACCCTTTGGTCGTGTGCGCGGAGCTCTCGTTGGGCGCTGCTGACCGGCCCACAGCCCAACCTTCGCGTAAGAGGTCCCCTGAGAGAGCATCTGGAGACCTTCGGACACTGCCTCAGTGATGGTGGTCTGTCCGCGGCCAGAGGCGGTCGCCCCTCGATGCGGGTTCCTCACAACATCTGAGGTCTTCCACTGGGGGTCGCGCTCAACCGACTGCCGAGGCAACGGCAGCGTGAATCGATGCCGTTGCTCCCCGTTGACCGGCCCGCACAGGTATCGCTGATGCCGGGTGCCATTGGCGTTGTTGGTTCCAGCGCGCGCAACCCTCGAGCCAGGGTGTGTGGAGCACTTCACTTTGGCGAACGTCGGTGCCACGTCCTCGTCGAGGCAGACGCTGAACTTGTGGGTCTCGCGCGGAAGGATGACGATCTCGGGCGCGCTTGTATGTTGCTTTCTCTTTGGCTTGGGACCACGAGCCGGAACACCATTGACGAGGATCTCGCGCGATGGTGTCACACATCTGTACCGATAGATCGTGACGCCGTTTGCGCGCACTCGCTTGCCACTCGACTGGATGATGGCGTCTTTGTGCGCGGGGTTAGGGCACGAGGGGTTGAGTGTCCGGGCTACAAACCGGCCGTCACTTCGCTGCTGCGCATTGTCAATGGGGCTGGGCACCTACTCACAGTACGCCCTGGGTGTCACATTTACCGCGCCCCATCGTATCCCGAGTTTGCCGAAGCGGGTTGAGAGATAAGCCCATTGGTCCTCGATCGGCTCCATCGTGCGAACGTCAAGAAACGTGGTGGTTCCTCGGTCTCGACATTCCTTTTGCAAAGGAAGTGCAATCAAATTGCCGAAAGAGCCCTTCGGCATGAAGTCCTGCGCCGGGAAGAGACGGTCGTAGCTCGCGAGGTCCAGCTCCCCTCGAAGATTCATTGCCTCACGAAGAAGTAGCGTGCCGAGACGTCGAGCGAGTGTCGCCGGCACAGCGTCTCCAAAGAAGATCCACACGTGTGCGCCATCACCCGACCTCGATAGTTCGAGCGCTGACATGATTCCCATCGATTGTGCGGCATTGAAGTAGGCGAGTGCGTCGAGCGCCCAGCCCGGCCCGTCGAAGTCACACGCGATCAACCGACAGCTGTCATCACGAAACAGCGGATAGAGCCCGACGTGGATCCTCCCCGCGAGGTGATCGGCGATCACGCTCTGCGTTAGCGGTAGATACTCTTTACTCGAAGAACGGGCATTGGCGAAACCTCCGCGCACGGCGGGCGACCAACCGTGCTTACCCGTCCGTTCACTTTCCCATCTCACCGCATAGACGTCGTCACGACCGACGAAAAGTGCTCGGAAGAATTCAACCTTCGCCTCAGGTGACGCTGTGCGATCGACCTGCACGGGCGGGGGGTCAAACCGTGTATCCATGCCTGGGACGTGCTCCAGCCGCTTAGCGGTCGCGGAGGTTTGCATTCCGAGGATTTCAGCCAGCCGGCCATTCTCTCGCTGCAAATCCGCGATTTGGTGACGAAGTTCGTCAACAATTTGGAGCTCTTCATCGTTCATTCCAGTCCCAACGCTCCCCCTGTCGTGGACTCAGCGATAACCCCAATCGTATGACACCAGTTTATTTGTTGAGTTCACAAAGAAATTATCATAACACGACAAAGGTGATTTGTTGTGTTACTATTATTTCTCATGGAGCACAACAACTCTCGACGAGGCCGCCCACCGCGCCAGTCCGTCCATCAGCGACTAAACGAGGCGGTCGCCGAGTTGCGGGACCGTATGGGGGGCCTGCCCTCGCCGACTGAAGCCGAGGACATCTGGGCGTCGATCTGGTATCAAGAAGCGCACCAATCGACAGCCCTTGAAGGCAACACACTCGTTATCCAGCAAGTTAAGGCTCTCCTGGCCCAGGGCCTCGCGGTTGGCAACAAGGAACTTCGCGAGTACATGGAAGTAACCGGATACGCCAGCGCCGCGCAATGGGTCTACGGCCAGGCACTCGATCCCGGCGAATGGGCCCCTGACACTCCAGTCACGTTGACAGAAGTCCGTCACGTGCACGAACTCGCCCTGGGACCGGTGTGGGGCGTCACGCCTCACCCCAGCGCTACAGAGGAGGAACGGCCTGGCAGTTTTCGCCGGCACGACATTGAGCCACTCGCCCGCGGGATGGCCCCCCCCTCGTGGGTCGAAGTCGACGCAGCGGTAGCGGACTGGGTGACGTCGTTGTCAGTAATCGGCTCCACGGAGAACCCGATCGAGTCGATAGCCGCCGCCCACGCTGCTTTCGAGAGGATTCATCCGTTCCTCGACGGCAACGGACGTACCGGACGTCTTCTGCTCAACCTCGTCTTGGTACGCATGGGCTACCCGCCGGTGATCATCTACAAGCGAGATCGAAGCAAGTACCTTCGATCCCTGCAGCGAGCGGACGAGGGCGACCCGGGTCCCCTGGGTGAGTTGATTGCACGCGCGATTACGGACAACCTTTACCGCTTCGTTGTTCCTGCCGTGGCGGGACCGAACAGATTGGTGCCGCTCGCTGCATTGGCGACGAAAGAACGTAGCGTCATTTCGCTCCGAGCAGCGATCGAACGCGGACGACTGCGAGCACAGAAAGGACCGGACGGGCAGTGGCGGAGTACTCGCGCTTGGGTCGACGAATACGTGGTGAGCAAACATCGAAGAAACTAGGCACTTCTCGCCGCTCATGCAGCTTCGTTGTGGGCGCCTCAGCCCTTCGATCAGGCACGACGTTTAGCAGTTGGCCCAGCTCCACGTCGACAATTGCGGTGACGAAGCGTTGACGTCGACGATCGCCAATCTTTACCATGAGGTGCTCGTCGAAGCCGATCGAGTTGATGTCGCTGGAGAGCTTGGGAAACTAATTGTCAAGCAAACCAACAGCAGCGCCGGTCACGAGCCAACGACCGTTCGGATCTAGGTTGGACTCGGTCGGGCCCAGCACGCGGATGGTGCCGAACGACAA
>DAIEHI010000129.1 GCA_027355725.1 Acidimicrobiaceae bacterium | reverse complement strand
GACGTTCTCGGGCGTGGTGTCGGTACCCGCGCACGAGGTCGAACACGTGATGGATCAAAATGGCGCAGGTGACATGTTCGCGTCGGGTTTCCTCTACGGTCTCGCGCTCGGCGCGGACCCCGTTGAATCAGCGCAGCTGGGTTCGTTATGCGCGGGTGAGATCATCACCCACCTCGGTGCGCGGCCCGAGAGCGACCTCGAAGAGTTGGCCATCAACGCGGGCCTGCTCTAGGTGTAATTCGCCATCACGTTGGTGACAGTCGACTGATCGGCGGCCGTCCGCCAAGGGAACTGTGGGGTCGTTCATAGTTATAGTGCCGAAGCCACGGTCCGAGGGCGTCGGTGCGTTCCTGGTTGTCGTCAAAGACCTGTCGATAGGCCCATTCGATTTGCAGGGTGCGGTTGAATCTCTCCACTTTCCCGTTCTGCCATGGGCAGTGAGGCTTGATGTAGAGGTGGCGGGCGCCGAAGGCATCGAGCGCCGCCGCCACGTCTCGACTCTTGCGATAGCTCATGTGGTTGTCGGTGATCACCTCCTCGACCGTGACGCCGAGCGAGGCGAACCACGCGATGGCCCGTTCAATGAACGTCGCGCAGGTGGTGCCGCGCTCGTCGGCGAGAATCTCGGAGTAGGCGAGTCGGCTGTGGTCGTCGACCATGGAGTGCACGAAGTCGTAGCCGATGCGGCGTTTGGTCGCCGGCCTCGAACCTCGTCCGTTAGACCGCCACCCACCTCCCTCGGGAATCCGGCCGAGCTTCTTGACGTCCACGTGCACCAGCTCGCCCGGTCGCGCGCGCTCGTAGCGACGGTGGGTGACCTTGGAAGAGCGGATGAGGACACCAGTCATCGGGTCGCACTCGTTGAGCCGCGGAACCCCTTCGCGAGCCAGGATTCGAGAGATGGTCCGAGCCGGGACTCCCAAGGCGTGGCTGAGCGGTGCCGGACCCTCGCGGCGTTCGTGGCGCGCCTCGAGCACCCGGGCTACCGTCACCGGGTCGGTGCGTCGCGGCGAGTGGTGCGGACGGCTGGATCGGTCCTCGAGACCCTCAAAGCCCTCGAGGTCGAAGCGCCCCACCCAACGGTGCGCGCACTGACGCGAAACCCCCATGGCCTTGGCCACGTGGGCCACGGGCATTCCCTGGAACCGCACTCGCTCGACGAGCAAGCGCCGTCCGTGGATGGTCAATCGTGCATTACGGTGCGACATGGAAGCCTCCGGTTTGTAGTTGTCGTCAAACACCACAATTCCGGAGGCTTCTGCCTATGTCAAAGTGTCACCAACGTATTGGCTGAGTACATCTAGGTGTTTCTTCCAAGTCCGATTCCCAGACCAAGGGCTCTGAGGACAAGTACGTCGACAATGACGAACGCCGCGAAGCCAACGGAACCGATGATGTTGACCATTCGCAGCAGCAGCGAGTCCGTCGAAGTGTTCAGAGAGGGGCCATAGAGCACCGCGTCGCTTCTCTCGCCCGTCGGTTCATTTCTCGTGGAGTGTTGTTTATCCATACCTTTGTCAATACGG
>DAIEHI010000212.1 GCA_027355725.1 Acidimicrobiaceae bacterium | reverse complement strand
TATTGGGCTGATCGCAACGGCCGTTGGCACGTCTTCGACTTCATAGATCCCGGCTCGATCGACGAGATCCTCAACGAGATCGAGTTAGACCAGACGGCCATCTTCTGGGGTTGACTCGACCCCGCTCAAATCCGAAGAGCCACTTATCGGCTCGAATCCGTGTCGTGTCACTGGTGCCAGTTCGGAGCACCCCGACGAGCGTCCCATCGCCAGCCCCGACGACGTGCGAGCACTCGCGGCCGCCATGCCAACTCGGTTGCGCATCGTGATCGCGCTGGCGACTTGGTGCCAACTGCGTCGCGGCGAGATCTTGGGTCTGCGCCGTCGAGACGTCGACCTTGAGACATCTCAGATCCATATCGAGCAGAGTCGAACCTTCCTGCGAGATGGTTCCTCGCTGGTGAAGTCCCCCAAGACGAGGGCCGGTCGGCGAATCGTCGCGGTGCCCGAGCGCGTCAGGTTGGAACTTGAGAAGCACTTGAGCGAGTTCGTGGGAGACGATCCGGATTCACTCTTGGTGACGAACGTGTCGGGCGAACCCGTGACCGCGATGTCGCTGCAGCGTGCGTGGACGCGGGCGCGGCGAGAGGCGGGTCGATTGGATCTGCACCTGCACGACCTGCGTCACACAGGTCTGACGTTGGCGGCGGCATCTGGAGCCACGACGGCGGAGCTGATGCATCGAGCGGGTAACGCCTCGCCCGAGGCGGCTTTGCGCTACCAGCACGCGACCCGTGAGCGCGATCACTTGCTCGCGAGAAACCTCGAATCGATCATCACTGACTGACTGTCCGTTGCGGAGACTCTGATGTGTTCAACCACGACTTCACCGCTGCTCCCACCATCGAACCCGTCCGCGAGCTTCGTGCCTGCTCGATGGATGCAACTTCGTGGGCATCACTTGGGCATCATTGAGGTCGTTCGGGCATCATTTGGGCATGTCACGGCGGACTGCGACGGACAACGGTGAGTAACGACGGATACTCTGAAACCATTGAAATTTCAAGGGTTTCGCTCGAAGATCCGTGGAGCGGGCGACGGGAA
This sequence comes from Acidimicrobiaceae bacterium, assembly GCA_027355725.1. GTDB lineage: Bacteria > Actinomycetota > Acidimicrobiia > Acidimicrobiales > RAAP-2 > RAAP-2. Next base: position 2,461 of record DAIEHI010000212.1, on the reverse strand, counting down.
TCGAACCCGCGTTCTCAGCTTGAGCACCCGGTGTTCCAGCCGGATTGCTAGGCGGGGACTGGGTTGTCACCCCCCGGAGGTGCCGGCATGGGGACCTCGCGACACTCTCGCGACACCAAACAGTGACGAAAGAGTCGTGCCGCGCACGAAGGCTCAATATTGCTTCGCCTGCGAGCCGTGCTCGGAGCCGGACGGTGCCGGCCATGACTCAGACCACCACGACGCCCGAATCGACCACCGACATCGAGGCCGCCGCCTCTCGCATCGAGGGCGGCTATTTCCACGCGACGTGTCCGGGGTGCGACCAGGTCCTGCACATCGGTGACCTCGCCGCGATACTCGGCGAGAGCGTCCATACGCTCTACAAGTACAGCGCGATCGGCTTTCCAGCGTTCCCGAAGCGACTGCGCCTGCGTAACGGTCGCGTGGTCACGACGTGTCGTCTCGTGAAGTCATGGATGGCCGAGGTGGCCTCATGAGGCTGCTCGGCCGCTGGCTCGGCAACCACGCCAAGCCCGTCCTCACGGCGAATGGCCCTCGTTACCAGGTGCGCTGGCGCGTGCTGGGCGACGGCGCACGCCGCCCGAAGGAGTGCAAGCGCACTGACTTCGTCACCAAGGCCACGGCTAAGTACTTCATGGAGGAGCTCGACAAGGCCCACCACGGGGTCGTCGACGCCGACGGTCGGACGTGGCGCTTCGACGAGAAGGGTCAGCCCACCAACCTGCACGCCGCCGACCAGACGGTCCTCGGGGCGATCGAACTCTACATGAGGAACCGGTGGTTCACCGAGTGGCAAGACGCCCAGCGCACCAAGGTGCGAGGACGGATGTTGCGCGTGGCGATCCAACTCACGTCGCTCTCCAAGGCCAAGAAGTCGGTCCTGTTCGAGGCGCTCGAGACCCAGCGCACCGACCGCGGGGCGCGTCCCGCGCCGACGACCACCGAGCAGTGGGCCGCGCGCTGGCTGCGCGACCACGCCTTCTTCCCGAACCAAGTCATCGAACTCTCGCCCGAGCTGACCCAAGCCCAGGCGTGGCTCGAGACGCACTCGCTGTCACTGTGCACGTTGGGCGTGAGTGACATCACCGACCTGCGACTACTCATCGTCGGCAGCGACAGCGAAGGAAAGCTCGAGCACAACACTCGGCGCGCGTACTGGAACGGGGTGTTGGTGCCGTTCCTCAACTGGCTCTACGAGGCCGGGATGGTCGAGCGACAGTTGCTGCGGGGCCAATCCAAGCTCAAGCGCGACGTCCACGGCGAGCGACCTGTCCCGACGAGGATCCTGGCGCCGCGAGACGTGGCCGCGCTGGCCGCCTGGTTCAGACGCCACTACGGCGAGATCTGGGAATTGTTCCCGCTGATCGCCACGTTCTGCTCGCTACGCATCGGCGAGGCACTGCACATCCGACTGTCGGACTTCGTGGTGCGCCATGGGCGCTGGCATCTGCGCGTGAGCGACCAGATCCATCGCGTGACCAAGGCCTACAGCGACGACGGGCGGGCCAAGCAGGTCTCGCCGCCCAAATCGCGACGCGATGCGTCCCCCAAAGTTCGTGAGATACCGCTGCCGCCCAAGGTTGCTCGTCGCCTCGTCGAGCTCTTCGGCGAACGCCTCGGTGTGGACGACACGCATCTCTTCCAAGGGCCGCGTGGCGCGGTCGGCAACACCGGCGACGTGCGCAAGTGGTGGGAGACGGCGCTCGCCAACGTCGTGGTGCCCACGGCGCCGAACCTGGCCGGCCTTACCCCGCACGCCATGCGACATGCCGGCATGACCTACTGGTTCGCCCAGAAGTTCGACGAGAAGCTGATCCAGCGCTGGGGTGGCTGGGAGTCGCTCGTCGTTATGCAGGACACGTATCGCGGTGTGCTCGAGAGCCTAGAAGAGATCGAATTCGAAGGACTTGACCGGTTCGATGAGACCTGGACCTTCGAGTACTCCACGGGAACGGTCGACGATCCAGGAGGAGAGGGGGCGCTGGGCGGCGCATCGATCGTGGAGTTCGCAGCGTGGCGGCGTGGGTCGAAGGGGGCCCGAGGGATCGTTGACAGGAATCGTCGATTTCGCCAGAGCCTCGGACCAGAGATGAAATCCCTGAGTCGTCCAGATCAGGGGCTAGTGAGTCACGAAGTCAGCCCATCTCAGCGGAGTGGCGTGGTGGTCGGCACGAGCCGGTCAGCCAGCTGGCCAGCCAAGCGACACCGCGATGAGGAGAACGCCAAAGGAGAGGAGGATCATCGAACGCCGGAGCCTCACGTGCTTCCTCCAGGAGATCTTCGCCAGGACGATCGCTTGTCGCGCAACGTCCTCGTTTGGGTGTGATTACCTGATTCGGCCCCACCTTGAGCATCCAATTTGGCCCCATCCGGTGACCAGCGTTGGTGGAGTACGCGACAGATGTCGCGGGCTGGAACGCTGTGGGCATGACGAAAAGGTCCAAGCCAGTGTTGTTCG
>DAIEHI010000004.1 GCA_027355725.1 Acidimicrobiaceae bacterium | reverse complement strand
GAGTACGGCCTTCAATCTGAACGTCACGCTGTCACCTCATCGCCGAGCGCCCCAACCTCTCTACCACCACTGACCGGACTGACGTGGTTCTCCGCTCGAGGTCTCGGCCGCTGTTGAGCGCAACTGTTGCCGACGGCCGGTAACGACCGCGATCGCGTGAGATCTCTTCCCGCGCGCCGGCCCTGGCGACACGGTTCTACGGCGCTGCCCCGCGTCTCTCTGGCGTCGCTACATCGCGACGGCGACCCAGCGACTTCCCGCGGTGTTGGTGTGAAGGAGTGTCGTCCTGATGCGGTTCGCGCTTTGGGATATGGCGAAGCCGTTCGAGCGGCTTGTAAACGCCACGTGAGTGACCGTCTCGTTCACCACCACTCGCCAGCTTCGTCCCCAGTCCGTACTGCGAACGAGACGCGTGCCCGTGCTTGAGACCTGCTCTAGGAGAATGGTCCCCGGAACGGGAGCGGCGGGCAGTCCGGAAACGTGTTGGTAGACGACGCGATACGACGAGCTGAGCTCTCGCAGGGGCTTGAACGTCGCGCCCGCGTCGTAAGAGATGAAGAGCCAGGACGCGCCGCCATTCCAGCCGGGCGGCACCGATGACGCGGGAGGCGTGACGAATCCAGAGGCCGCGTCCACGGCGAGGAGGATCCGATCGGTGACTGCGCAGATCGGAGTGTAGCTCGCACCGATCAGATCGGTGGAGGGTGCCCGCCACTCACGCCACGTCCCATCGCTGGATAATTGGGCGCCGGAAGAGAATCCTCGATCGTTTCCGGCGACGAACCATCCACTCGACCCCGCGAACGAGAAAGACGCCTCCAATTGGGTGCCACCGGCGGGAGTCGTCAGCGGCGTCCGCGACCGTCCGGTCCAGCGGTCTAAGGATGATGAGGTGGTGAGGATCCGGGCGTTACCGCTTGAAGCGGACGAACCAAAGAGGTAGGTCAGCGGACCGTGGGAGGCCATCTGGGTCACGCCACCACTGACGCCAAGTGAATTAAGGGAGAGCTGACGCCAGGTCCTTCCTGCGTCGTGGGTCGACCACAGGTGGTTTACGACGACTTGCAAAGACGGGTTGGCAGCGTAGGGGGCGGGGATGCCGCCGTAGATCCACCCGTTCCTCGCGTCGGCGAAGTGGACGCTCAGCGTCGGGTACCCGGCCCCATAGGAGCCCCACGACGCGAAGCGAAGATCAGCGTTCAGCTCACTCGGCACTGGTACGGCGCTCCACGTTCTCGCACCGTCGCTGGTACTGCGCATCGCGGCACACGTGTGAGTTGCGCAGTCAAAGAGTGACAAAACGTAGCCGCGTGTGCCCGGCAGAAACGTGAACGAGAGGGGATCGAGACGCGGAGACGTGGCGCCAACGTCAGAGGGAGAGAGAAGAAGCGTGCACACGAGCAGCGAAAGGACAATCGATGTTCCGTATCGGCACGAATCGCGCACGGCACCCCCCTTGCTTACTGGCCTACCACGCGTGGGTTCCTCGTGGTCGGACGTGCTGTTACCTTGAGATTCTTGGCGGTGTGCAGTGACGGGTTCACGCTCAATGCGCGAGGAGAAAGTTGACTCCCACCGCACCTCTAGGACCGTCAACGCTTCTCGGGCGGTCTCTTGCGGTGGTAGACGCTCTAGTCAGCTTCCACCCACGACGTACATCGATGATCATGCGTGCGAAGCGAGCGACCGATCATCGGCGAACCTAGCGTGAACGCACGATTCGTCACGACGACGTGACGTCGCGAGTTCCCCGGAGTACTGCTCCCGCTGGCAGCCGCAGTCGCCCGTCGATACCGTGAGGGAATGGAGAAGGAGAACTCGAAGGCATCGGACGGTGGGGTGGCCCGCATTGTCCGCCGTGGCGCCACTGTCTTGCGACCAATGGGACCGTGGTC
>DAIEHI010000207.1 GCA_027355725.1 Acidimicrobiaceae bacterium | reverse complement strand
ACGAGGCAACGCTCCACACGATGAGGCCGACCGCGACCAGGAACAGCACGACTACGATGGCTAATCTTCCGCGAATCGACATACCGCACTCCTCATGAATCGACGTAGACGTATCGACAGACAGAGAGTAATTCCCGACTTTTATACAGTTGGTGTTGGTGAAGCGCGAGACTAAGAATCCTCTTGTAATTCATATGGGTCTCGTGCTCGCAGAAGCCATCTGTTTCTCGGCGTTCTACGTCGAAATTCGTCGGGCGATGGGCGGGAATCGCTTGTCCTGGGCCTATGTTTTCGAGTGGCCGATTTTCGCTGGATACGCCGTGTACGTGTGGAAGAAACTTCTCAGCGATGAACGCCGCGAATCCTCCCAGCGCGTCGCGAGCGAGTCATCGACTCCTCGCGACGAGCCTGACGACTCCCTCGCGGCGTACAACGAATACCTCCGTTCGGTCCACGACGATGATCGCCACGGCGACACTGCGCCGTCGCCCTGAGAGGCTGTGTTCTATTTGGCGAGTGCGCCATGAGCCGCAATCGTCACCGTCAAGTCGTGATCTATTCAAGCGATCTGACCGACTCCCAGTGGAACGTGCTGGAACCCCTCCTGCTGGTTCCCTCCAAACGAGGGCCGAAACACGGTGATGACTTGCGCCACGTCGTCGATGCGATGCTCTACATCTCGCACACTGGGTGTCAGTGGAGATACCTGCCAAACGAGTTCGGTCCGTGGACTCGGGTTTGGTCCCAGTTTCGCCGTTGGTCAAGGAACGGAACGTGGACCAGGGTTCTCACAGCGCTGCACGCTTCGTCACGGATCGCCCTCGGCCGCAAGGAACCCCTGCCTTCGATGGTGGTAATCGACACCCACTTGACACGAGGCGCCTCGAACGGGGGCTCCACCTTCCATAACCAGGGCGGACACTTCGGCCGGACCAACGGCGCCAAGCGCATCGTCTGCGTGGACGTCACTGGGCTGCCGCTCTGCGTGAGAGTCGTCCCGGCTTCAACGTCCGAAGCGAGCGCCGTCGAACAGATTCTCGACGACCTCGCCCGTTGCGTCGCTGACGAACGACTGGAACTCGTGCTCATGGACCGTGGCACGGCGCCGTCTTCCGCCACGCGGCTGTCGGCCAGGTTCAACTACGAGGTTCGCCGGGTTGGATGGGACCAGCCACCGCGCAACGAGCACGGTGCCAAAGTCTTTCGACCCATCCATCACGCCTGGCGGGTCGAGGTCGCCCACGGCCACTTCGTACGACGGCGACGCCTGGCGCGCAGCTTCGAGAACACCGTGGACTCGGCCACAGGGTGGTTGCACATTGCCTCTATCAGTGAGGTCCTTCGAGCGCTGTGCTGAGTCGGCGGCGGTTCTGCGCCGCATCGGAACGAATCGCATGAACTACGGGGCTTCTCGCCGCGCAAAGGACTGCGGCATCCAATCCACAAGTGCCGTTCTACTTCAGCCAAGACGCTGGCTGGGCTTGCCCGGATCAGGCTAGGCGTTGATAAACGAAGTAGGCACGAGAGGACTCGTCGGACGGGGGACCTCCCGAGTCGTCCTCTTCGCGGAGCAAGTGGAAATCAGTGGCGAGAGTGGTCCGGACCGTATCGAGCGCCACGCCGAGCTCGCGGATGTTCTCCTGATGCAGCCTGAACCCTCCATTGCCTGCAGGCGCAAAAACCCTGATGTCCCAAAGGGTGACCTCATCGCCATCGCTCCTTACATCCATGATCAGCGTGTTGCCGTCGAAGTCGTGGACCCACGGAGGACTGGCGACGAGTTGGTGCAGTCGACCAATCGTGTTGAGATCGAAGATGAACAGACCCCCGGGCCTCAGATGTCGTGCGACGCCCGCGAACAATGACTCCCAGGACTCATAGTTCACCAAGTGATTCACCGTGTCAAAGACGCAAGCGACGACGTCGAACGTGGTCCCAAGATTGACGTTGGTCATGTCGCCAAGCACAAGTTCGGCGCTCGGTACTTTGGCGGTAGCGGCACTCAGCATCTGCGCAGAAGTGTCAAGCCCTACCAACCGTGGGATCGAAGCCAGACCCTCTAGCACCGAACCGGTGCCGCATCCGAGTTCTAGGAGCGACGTGGCATCGACGTTGAAGTGGTCAATTGCCTCGAGAATCCGTGCGCTTCGCGATGAACCGTCGCCCATCAAGGCGTCGTAGAACTGGGCGAACTGTTGGTACTCGCGCATGTCGTCCATTCTGGTCGAGAGTCCGGGCGCTGCGGTGGTCATCGTACTCACCCTCTGATCAAGTGTGTACGGCGAAATGCCCCTCTTCTGCTGGGGAAGGGATACGAAACCGCCGCCGCCAACTCAGCATCGCCAAGTGGCGTGTCACTACCAGGCTGAAGACTGGTTTGGATGGCCCAAAGACCGACAACACCGCTCATCTCTCACACCGGTCAGGCACTTTCGCGGGCCGTCACGTTCCAGTTCGCCCTCGACCCGAACGTCGAGCAGAGGATTCTCCTCGCCAAGTGCGCCGGCGCTCGTCGTTTCACACTGAACCACCACTTGGCACGGGTCATGGCCAACCTGGACGCTAGGTCGGCCGAGCGAGATGCTCTCTCGGAGAGCGGTGAATCTGGCGAACCTGCAACCTCATCGCTGTCCTGGGCGGCCTTCTCCTTCATCAACGAGTTCAACGCCTGGAAGAACGGGGAGTCTGATGACTCACCGGTCAACGAAGATGGCAGTCGCGGCCTGGCCTGGCGCCACGAACTGCCCAACGACGTCTTCGAGTGCGCCAGCGTGGACGCGGCCCGGGCCCTCGAGAACTTCTCGGCGTCACGACGTGGGGAGCGCAGCGGAACACCCGTCGGGTTCCCGCGCTTCCAGGCGAAGGACAAGGTGACCCCGAGCTTCCGATTGCGCAACCGCGCGACGCCAGGTCGTCCGCCCACCAGCCAGCCCATCCGCTTCAGCGATCCTTCGCACCTGCGACTGCCCAAGTTCGGACCGGTGAAACTCTTCGGCCCCACCCGCAAGGTCCGCCGCATGATCGATGCCGGGCGCTTCCACATCTACTCCGCGACGCTGACCCAGCGCGC
>DAIEHI010000195.1 GCA_027355725.1 Acidimicrobiaceae bacterium | reverse complement strand
GACCACGGTCCCATTGGTCGCAAGACAGTGGCGCCACGGCGGACAATGCGGGCCACCCCACCGTCCGATGCCTTCGAGTTCTCCTTCTCCATTCCCTCACGGTATCGACGGGCGACTGCGGCTGCCAGCGGGAGCAGTACTTCGGGGAACTCGCGACGTCACGTCGTCGTGATGAATCGTGCGCTCACGCTAGGTTCGCCGATGATCTGTCGCTCGCTTCGCACGCATGATCATCGATGTACGTCGGAGGTGAAAGCTGACCAGAGCGTCTACCACCGCATGAGACCGCCCGAGAAGCGTCGACGGTCCTAGAGGTGCGGTGGGAGTCAACTTTCTCTTCGCGCATTGAGCGTGAACCCGTCACGGAACACCGCCAAGAATCTCAAGGTAACAGCACGTCCGACCACGAGTGAGTGTGATTACCTGATTTGGCCCCACCGTGATTATCTGTTCTGGCCCCACTCGGCCTCCGGCATCGGTGGTGTACGCGTTCATTGAGTGCGGGCTGGAAGCCTTGGACCATGAGAAAGCTGACCAAGGTGGAAGTATTCGAGCAGATCCGTCGGGCCCACTTCGGACCTGAGAAGACGTCGATCCGTGAGTTGTCACGGGTGTTCAATATTCACCGGCGCACGGTTCGTCAAGCGCTGGCCTCGGCAGAGCCACCGCGACGAAAAGAGGCAGCGCGCGAGGCGCCCTCACTCGGTCCCTTCAAGGCGACGATCGAAGAGTGGCTCGAGGCCGACGCCACCATGCCTAAGAAGCAGCGTCACACGGCGCGGCGAATCTTCCAACGCCTCGTCGAGGAGTTCGGAGCCGAGGTCTCGGAGTCGAGCGTCCGGCGTTACGTCGCGGAGATGAAGCGGCGCACGACGATGACGCCGATTGAGAAGGTGGCCATCTCCCAGACCCACCTCCTCGGGGTGGAAGCCGAGGTCGACTTCGGGGAGTTCTCGTTCTTCCTCAATGGCGTGCTCACCAAGGCCTGGATGTTCGTCATGCGTCTTTCGGCCAGTGGCAAGGCCTTTCACTTCGCCTCCTTCAACCAGGCTCAAGAGGTGTTCCTCGAAGGTCACGTGCGCGCTTTCGACTACTTCGGGGGTGTTCCCTCGCGCGTGCGCTACGACAACCTGAAGACCGCGGTCGTCCGGGTACTGAAGGGACGCTCGCGCGTCGAGTCCGAGCGCTTCGTCGCGCTGCGCAGCCACTACCTCTTCGACTCGTTCTTCTGCCTGCCCGGCGTCGACGGTGCCCACGAAAAGGGCGGGGTCGAAGGAGAGATTGGACGTTTCCGCCGGCGCCACCTCGTCCCGGTGCCGCACGTCGCCAGCCTGCGTGAGCTCAACGCACTCATCGCCGCGGGTGACGTGACCGACGATGCTCGTCGCATCGACGCGAGGTCGATGTCCATTGCGGAGCACTTCGAACTCGAACGACCCCGGTTGCAGCCCCTGCCCGAGGAACCCTTCGCCAGTGAACTGCTGCTGAACTGTCGAGTGGACGCCAAGAGTCGCGTCTGCGTGCGCCAGAACTTCTACTCCGTCCCCGTCCCCTTTGCGGGCAGACGCGTCAACGTGCGCCTCGGCGCCAACGAGGTCGTCGCCTACGACGCCGCTAGAGAGATCGCTCGACATGACCGCGTCCCGGGACGCAGCGTTGAAGTCCTCGAACTCGATCACTACCTCGAGACCCTCGTCGCGAAACCCGGTGCCCTCGAGGGTTCGAGTGCGCTACAGCGCGCTCGCGACGACGGTCGCTTCACCACGCTGCACGAGGAGTTCTGGCGAATGGCGCGACGTCGCCTGGGCGACACCGACGGCACCGGAGCACTCATCGAGGTACTGCTGCTCGAGCGCCGAGTGCCTCCGGGTCTCGTGCACCAAGCCCTGCGTTCACTGCTCGAGGTCGGCTCGCTCGACACCGAACTCATCACCATCGAAGCTCGGCGACTGCTCGAGAGGACGCCCGACGTGCTCGACACGCCCCTCGCGCGCTTTGACCGCCCGCTACCCAGCACCTCCGCCTACGACGCGTTGTTGGTGCGACCGTGAGTGGGGCAGCGACCTCCATCGAGAGCTGCGCCCTCTCGCTACGCCTTCCGGCGGTTCGACGCCTGGGCTCTTCGCTCGCGAAAGAAGCCGAGCGCCAACACCTCACCTACGAGGAGTTCCTCGCCAAGGTGCTGCTCGCCGAAGTGGACGAACGCGACGAACGCCGACGCCAGCGCCGCGTCAAGAGCGCGGGGTTCCCGCGCCTCAAGTTGCTCGAGGACTTCGACCTGGCGGTCTCGGGGGTGAACCCGGCGACGATCGCGACACTCGCCTCGGGCAGTTACCTCGAGCGCACCGAACCGGTCGTGTTGCTCGGGGACTCGGGCACCGGCAAGAGTCACCTACTCATTGGCCTGGGGATGAAGGCCTGTGAGATGGGCAAGACCGTTCGCTACGTCACCTGCGCCCAACTGGTCAATGAGCTCGCCGAAGCGGCGGACGCGAAGCGCCTCTCGCGCCTCGTCGCCCGTTACGGACGCGTCGACTTGTTGTTGCTCGACGAGCTCGGTTACGTGCAACTCGACACCCGCGGGGCCGAGCTGATGTTCCAGATCCTCACCGAACGCGAGGAGCGCTCCTCGGTCGCCACCGCGACCAACCTGCCGTTCTCGGAGTGGGGCAAGATCGTCCCCGACGCGCGACTGGTGGCGGCCATCATCGACCGGCTCACCTTTCACGCGCACATCATCGAGACCGGCTCCGATTCCTACCGGCTGCGCGCCACCAAGGCCAAACGCACTCGCTAGTTGCGGCTCTGAATCTGACCGTTGACGTCAAAGAGGCTGAACTGATCAGGCTTGAAACGCCCACCTTGCCAGGCCACCATGTCCACGTATTCCTCGTCACGAGGGTTGTTCATCACTTCGAGGAAATGCTCGAACCCCGAAACGCCGCCCACGTCCTCGGGCGGACGGGCCCTCGCGCCGTCCAGGCACACTGCCTTCTTGAGCGTCCGTGACACGTGTTCGGCGCCTTCGACCTCGATGTCGTGAACCCAGTGGTCGCCGAAGTCATAGACATAGGTGAAGTGGTCGTGAACCTTCAGAAGTTGGTGGAGGCGCCACAGCTCCTCGTCGAGCAATTCGTCGTCCACGTCCCAGTCGTTCTCGGGCTGTCCATAACGCTTGCCATAGATCTCGAACTGGTGCAGGTGATAGCCCTCCCAATCAAAGGCCCCCTGGATCACCAGGTGGAGTTTCGCCAAGGTCAACGATCCCGGCACCATGACTCGCCGCCAAATCTGGGGTTCGATGTCACGCAAATGGATCCGGAGCTGGAAGGCGCTACGGGGACCGAATTGTCGCTCGCGATTCACCCCATCAGATTAGAAGTTGCCGCCCCGACGGGGTGGGGCCAAATGTGGTGCGCACGGTGGGGCCAAATTGACTTGACATTCCCACACGAGGAGCGGAATCGACACGGTCTCGCCGGCCGACACCCGGAAGCGAACCAGCGGAGCCGTCTGCCAGCCCACGAAGCCTCCGACAATCTCACCCGTCGCCGCGTCGATCACGGTTGCGGTCAAGGTCCCGTTGGTGTC
>DAIEHI010000191.1 GCA_027355725.1 Acidimicrobiaceae bacterium | reverse complement strand
CGCGCCTTCGCTGACGCGGTGAGCGTCGATGAGTTGGTCGCCGCAGGCGATCGCTGAAGCTGAGAGGACCAGTATGAGTTACACGCTGAATGATGAGCAACGGGCGTTTCGCGACGTGATGCGCGGTTTCGTGGACGAGCGCATCGCGCCGTTCGCCGCCGAGTACGACCGCGACCAGGTGTTCCCCCAGAAGAGTTTCGACGCGTGCGTCGAGATGGAGCTGCCCTCGCTCGGCGTTCCGGTCGCCTACGGCGGCGCGGGCGCGGACATGGTGACCCAAGCGATCATGGCCGAGGAGATCGCGCGGGCCTGTGCGTCGACCTCGGTGACGATGTTGATCTCGAAGCTGGGCATGTTGCCCGTGATCAACTTCGCGTCCGAGGAGATCAAGCGGGAGTACTTGCCACGGATCGCCACCGGGGAGATCCAGGCGAGCTACTGCCTATCCGAGGCTGACGCGGGTTCGGACGTGGCGGCCATGCGAACGCGCGCGGTCCGTGACGGCGATGACTACATCATCAACGGCTCGAAGTACTGGATCACCAACGCGGGCGTCTCAGAGACCTACACCGTCTTCGCGAGTACTGACCCCGACGCGAAGGGACACGGCATCACGTGCTTCCTCGTGGAGAAGGGCTGGGGTGTTGAGTTCCCGAAGCACGAGGACAAGATGGGCCTACGCGCGTCGCCCACCGGCGAGGTCGTCTTCAACGACGTCCGCGTGCCGGCGTCGCACCGGATTGGCGCCGAGGGTGATGGCTTCAAGATCGCGATGCACACGTTGGACCGCTCACGTCCCACCATTGGCGCCCAGGCCGTGGGGAACGCCCAGGGGGCGATCGATTACGCAGCCCAGTACATGACCCAGCGTCGAGCGTTTGGCTCACCGATCAGCGATCTGCAGGGGTTGCGCTTCATGTTGGCCGACATGGCCATTCGCACCGAGGCGGCTCGCGCGTTGGTGTATCGGGCCTGTGCCGCGATCGACGACGGCGATCCCGACCACAACCTCAGCTACTTGACGGCGGCCGCCAAGTCGTTCGCATCAGACACGGCGATGAGCGTCACGGTCGACGCGGTCCAGTTGCTCGGCGGCTACGGGTTCACCAAGGACTTCCCGGTGGAGCGGTTCATGCGCGACGCCAAGATCACCCAGATCTACGAAGGGACCAACCAGGTCCAGCGCGTCGTGGTAGCAAAGCACCTGCTCAAGTAGGTCGAAATCTGAAACTAGCGGCGGAACCAGCGTTTTGGGCGATGGCACAGCCATCGCGTCGACCGGCTTGGATACGCCAGCCAGTCCCATTCGTGGTGACGTGGGAATCATGGTCTCACACGGGATCCGGTGTTGTTCGGCGTGCCCCTTGTCCGACGAAAGGTGCGTGCACTCGGCAAACAGTGACTAAATGCGGCGTGGCAAGGTGAGTGTGGGTTCACGTCGGGCCACGGATGCCGTGATGCGTGCACCGCAGGATCAGAGCACGCCACTTCTCCAAGAAATCGTCATTACGGTGTAAATTCACAGCCGTGATCCGACACGAGATAGGAAGAAACCTCGCCATAGGTGTAGTACTGGCCGCACTCGGCATAGCGTGGCTTGCCTACCTTGGACCAAGTCACTCAGCCTGCAGTTCGGTCCTCATTTCAGCAGCAGACCAATCTGCCTGCCGGGGAGACGCTATACGGTGGTATGTCGCTTGGGGGATGGTTTTGGTTGGAATTACATTCGGAGTTCTCGCTGTAATCGGCTACGTAAAGAACGACGAGCCGCAACGAGGATTGCGATACTGCACCAAATGCGGTGTGGCAACGCAACAGACAGATATCTTCTGCTCGAACTGTGGAGTCTCACTGCATAATGCGAAGTCTGAATAACCGGTATTTGCGTCACTGCTACTAATGAAACACTTTGCGTTGAACTCGCCGGGGCAAACCTTTAACACCTAAGAGACTGTCAATTTCAGGACCCAGTCAGCGGCTTCGGTCAAGATGGCCAGCAGAACTGGCCAATGGGCGACTGGAACTGTAGAATTCGCCGCAGCGGAACTGCACCACCCTTCTCCATACTCGACCAAGGGGTTGTTTTGATCAATGTAATCGCGTGTCCCGGTTGTAACACCACTAACCGCGCTAACTCTTTGCTCTGCACAAATTGTGGTTGTGCTTTACCAAATAGTCTATTGACAACCACTGACTCCCCACAGTTTGGAGGTGCGAGAATTACCGCTACGGTCCTGAAGACCTTCGCCATGATTTGGATTCTTGCCGGAATCGTTGCGTTGATTCGAACCAATAGCGTGCTTCATGGCCTCAATGCCCCCTCAACTACCCTCTTGTATTCCGCGTTGGCAGAGATAGCGATCACTGTATTAGGCGCTGCGTCAATCGGCTTTTTCGCATACGTCCTTGAACTCTTAATTTCGATAGAAAGGAACACCAAGAGTTTCTCGAAATAGTTAGGTCGATGTATGTCAGATAAGTGCCGCTACATTACTGCTGTCATTGCTATACCCACCTGTCTACGCCGACTCGTATCTGGCTTTCATTCGTGACTCGACGAAAACAACTGGCCGTCCTCATCGTTGTAGACCATTCCCATCAATTCCTTAAGCGAGGTCGCAGGGTACTCCTCCTCGATCCAAGATTCGGTGAACCCACTAAATCTTCCAGCAATGTCTACCGGACCAAGCGCCACGCCGCGGCGCCTCAGCGCCTGCAAGATGTCCTGTTCCCACTGGCGAGTTATGTGGCGCTTCGGAAATGCGCGGGGTCCTGGCGGTGAGTACGAGCCGGTGACAAGGGGCTGAAGCAAGACGGGGGCTCTGCAAATCTTTAGGTAGTTGACGCCTAGAGATTGGAAGAACCCCCGTGGAAACAGACCCTACCCGCATGTGCGAGATCCTGGTCGACCTGCTTGACGTGAACATCATGGGCGTCGAGGGCGGACACCGTCAACCGGTGAGCGTCCACTTCGAGTGCCGGCGCGTCGACGTCGGCTGTCCCGAGTGCGGCGTGCTCGCCCGGGTGAAGGACCGCGACCGGGTGTCACTGGTCGACCTGCCGATGAATGGCCGACCGACGCGAGTGGTGTGGCACAAGCGACGGTTCTTCTGTCCCGATGCCGACTGCCCTAAGGGTTCGTGGAGTGAGGTCGACACCCGCATTGCCTTTCCCCGACACCTCGTCACCGACCGGGCCGGTCGTTGGCTGACCGCCCAGATCGGCAAGTACGGGCGCAGCGTCGCCGAAGTCGCCGAGGAGCTCGGCTGTGACTGGCACACGATCAACGACACGCTCCTTCGTTACGGTGAGGCGTTGGTTGACGACGATGAGCACCGTTTCGGTTTCGTGGAAGCGCTGGGGCTCGACGAGACGCTCTTCGTGCGCGAGGGCCCCTACCGACGCCAGCACTTCTCCACCCAGATCGTGGACGTGGCCAGTGGCCAACTACTCGACGTCGTGCCTGGTCGAGACAGCCACGCACCGACCAGCTGGCTGATGAAGCGCACCTGTGACTGGCGCTTCCACGTTTCCTACGCTACGCTCGACCTCTCGGGTCCCTACCGCAAGGTCTTCAACGAGGCACTGCCCTGGGCGACTCAGATAGCCGATCCATTCCACGTCGTGAAACTCGCCAACCAGAAGCTCGACGAGTGCCGACGACGTGTTCAACAAGAACTGTTCGGCCACCGCGGTCACAAACTCGACCCCCTCTACCGCGCGAGGCGCCTTCTCACCATGGCCGCCGAACGACTCAACGAGAAGAGCCACGAGAAGGTGATGGGACTGCTGCGAGCCGGCGACCCCCGAGGGGAAGTGACCGCCTGCTACAACGCCAAGGAAGCCGTTCGAGAGCTCTACACCGTTCCGGACTACGAGCTCGCCGGCGTGTTCATCGACGAGTTGATCCGCGACATGAACGATCCCTCGTGGCCCGTCGAAGTCCGTTCACTGGGACGAACCCTCAAGCGCTGGCGCGGCCAGATCATCGCCTGGCATCAGGCTCACTTCTCGAACGAGTGCGCTTCACACTGCACCTCCTTGTGATGTTCTGTCGTTCGTAGTCCGAATGTTGGCCGCGGATTCATTATCGCGCGAGACTGTGACATTGGTCGAGCGAGAGCGGCGCTGAGGCGGTCGAGTCTGTCCTGGGTGGTAGAGGTAAGCACCGCGCCCATCGGTGCGTCGTCCGGTGAGCAGACCTTGGCGTCGCCAGATCTTGATTGTCTGAGCGGTGGTGTCGAGTTCGACGGCGATCTCTCTCACCGTGAGCATGCCGGCGGAGCGGAGTCGCTGGCGTAGGTCCGCGATGCCCCGGTTGCGACAGAGTTGGGCCAGGGATGGCTTGGTGAATGGCTTGCCCCAGCCGCCGAGGAGTCCCCGTGCGTTGAGGATCGTGACGGCCTCATCGATGGGGTGCTCGGCGAGGAGTTCCTCTATCGCGTCGATAGTGGCCTGTGGGGTGGCGTGAGACTCCCCGGCCCTGAGTGGACGAGGGACTTCGATGCTGTGGGTGGCCCCACCGGAAAGTCGGACGTGCGCCGTGATGTGCTCGTCGCTCTTGAAGAGGGTGACGTCGGTGACGAGAAGGAGTTATGCGGGAATCTTGTGTTTGATGCCTTGAAGTTTGGAGCCGACTGACTTCGTTGGTGGACTCGTGACCTCGTGCGTCAACGTCAGCAGTGATCGTAGTGCTGTGGTGTAACACGGGCACGACGAGTCGTTCGTGGA
>DAIEHI010000189.1 GCA_027355725.1 Acidimicrobiaceae bacterium | reverse complement strand
ATTCCTCTCACGCCGGTACTGCTTGACGAGCGTGCCTACGACGTTGACTTCGCCGTCGCTGTCACTTCGCACGCAGTTCTCCGTTGATCACGCCCGACAGTGTCGCCAGCGGCCAGACGTCGGGTGGTTCGGCCAGGTGCTGGCCGCGCTCTTGGAGAAATCGAATCGTGTGGACCTGGGCTTCGTGGAACTTAAAGGCGTCGTCGCTCTGGTAACACTCGTAGAAGACGCGTTCGTGGGGACGCTCGGAGCGCGCGTGACTCACGTAGACCAGGGTCTCCGGTTCGCGCCGTGCAATCTCGGCCTGCGTGTCAGATACCGCGCGTCGAAGGCTTCGAGGTGGTCGGGGAGCACGGTAAAGCGGACAACCAGAGCAATCACGGCGCGGCCTTTCACGAACAAACTGGCACTTCGGAAGTTAGCGGGGTGTGACCGTAGCGAGCAGATCCCAGTTGGGCTTGCCGGCGTAGAGCAGTGAACGGACTCTGTAGTTGGTGAACGACCGGAACCCGAAAGCAGCCCTCTTCACGCGCTTGATGAGATTATTGACGCTTTCGGTCGGTGCGTTCGAAAAGTGGGCCTCGTGCCACGCGACGATCTGCTGTTTCCAGTGCAGCAGCGTGCGTCCCAGTGCGCGAACCTCGGGTGGACAGGACTCGTCTTGCAGGTCGTGGCCGAGACGCTCGACGAACGCCAGGGCGATGACCTCGTTGTCGAGGTCGTAGATCGACCTCACTACCTCTTTCGCGTGCCACGCGGTCGCGACCTCGCCCTTCGGATCACCGGCGGCGAGCAGCCCGAGCAGCTTCTCGCGGCCCTTGTCGACGAGTCGCTCGTCGGCCATGGTGAGCAGTCGTCGGGCGCGGTAGAGGGGGTCGGTCTTGTGCCCGCGGTGCCCAAAGACCTCGTTCTGGACGCGCCGACGGCACTCGTCGAGCCTCTGATTGGCGAGTTTGACGACGTGAAACGGATCGGCCACCTGGGTGGCGTAGGGCAGAGTCGCATCAAAGACCGCCCGGTAGGGGCCCGAGAGATCCAGGGTGCCGTAGGCGACGTGGGCGAGGAAGGCGGGCCCCTGGCGGTTCAGCCACGCCGTGGGCTCGACACCGCTTCGACCAGGCACGACGTCGAGGAGCTGGCCGCGGGCGACGTCCACGACCTGGGTGGAGAAGCGCTGGCGGTGGTACTCGCCCTCGCGCACGACGAGCACCTCGTCCAGGCCCAACGCGCGCACCAGGGTGAATCGCTCCGGGTCATCATCCACCAGTGCGGTGCCGTAGGCGAGCACGGCGTCATTGACGGTGTGCCAGTCACAACCGAGCTCGCCGGCGACCTCGTTGACGCTGCGCGCGCTCTCGCCCACCTGGCGTGTGACCCACCGACCCGCACGGTCACTCAGCGCCTGTCGTGACGGTGCAAGCCGCGAGTTCTGCTCGCTCCAGCTGCCCACGCGACAGCCCGAGTCGGGACAACGCCAGCGGCGCTTGTGCCACACGAGACGGGTCCAGCGACCAAAGGCTGGCAGGTCTATGAGTTCCACCTCGTAGCGATCCTTCACGTGGGCGACCACCCCACACTGGGGACAGCCCACCACCTGCGTTCGCAGTTCGACGTGGATACGCAGTGGCCCTGTCGCCACGTCCTCCACGCCGAGCACGTTCACGTCAGGCAGGCCAACGAGCAGCTCGCACATGCGAGTAGGGTTTGTCTCCACGGGGGCTCTTCCAATCTGTCGGTGTAGTACCAACAGACTTGCAGAGCCCCCGTACTCCTTTACTCGCTAGCCGCTAGTCCCCGCTGCGCCAGACCCCGCCAGAATCCGAAGAGCCGAGTTAATGCGGCGAGACCCGGAATGACTTTCGCGCGGCCCCAAACGCCATTCGTTTCGCTTACGGCGAAGGCCGGCAAAGGAACTGAACCCTTTTGCTCGGTGCCGACGGCGCTGCAGTCGCCCGGCGCTGAACACGACATCGACGAAATTCCGGATCCCTCCATGGCGTGGGTCGACGGACCAGCGACGAGTTCGAAAGGTCCCCACGATCCGCGTACTTCACTTACGACGAATGCTCGCGCGCCGTTCGCGCCGGAGATCCCTCCGCCGGCGCTGCAGTCACCGGGCGAGGCGCACGAGATCGTCGAAAGATACGCGAAGTATCCGGTTCCGAGAGTGCTGACGCCCCGAACTTTCTGAACCCGCCCCCACACGCCATCGCTTTCGTTGGCAACGAAGAGGAGGAGCTGATTGTCGCCAGCGGCGTACGTCCCGCCCGCGCTGCAGTCGCCCGGCGCTGAACACGACACGACGCTCGCACCGGTGTTGAGCCCCACTTCTCGAGCGCTCAATCCTGGCGGAACCTCGACCTTGCCCCACTGACCACGTTCCTCATTCACAATGATGGCTCGGTTGTGGTTCACCTTCACCGAGTAACTTCCCACCGCACTGCAGTCACCGGGCGAGGAGCACGAGAGTG
>DAIEHI010000150.1 GCA_027355725.1 Acidimicrobiaceae bacterium | reverse complement strand
CAACATCGCTCCGTCGCCCAACTTCCTCAGCTCGGGTTCGTGCACGAAGGCCAGCGGCACCTGGGTGTGTGAGGACCCGTGCGTGACGTCGTCGCTCACCTGGCCGACGTTCACCAACGCCCCGGCCTGCACCAACTACGTGCTCGCGGCGATCAACAACGCCCGCACGGTGGAGGGCCTCGGACCTATGACGCTGCCTTCGAACTGGTACTCGTTGACCACTGGTCAGCAGCTCTTCGTTGTGACCAACCTTGAGCGCACGGCCCGTGGTTTGCCGCCCTACCTCGGGATCAACGCCGCGCTGTCGGCTGAGGCTCAGCACGCCGCGGCCACCAACAACGACCCCGGCATCGCGGCGGGATTCGCCATCGGCAACAACGCACAGGGAACGCCGGGCATGGGCGCGGCCTGGAGCGGGGGCTTCTCGGTGCTGGCGGCGGACTACATCTGGATGTACGACGACGGCTGGGCAGGTTCGCGCTCGGCGACCTCGAACATCGCCTGCACCTCGCCCTCAGCGGCCGGTTGCTGGGGACACCGCGACGAGTTGCTCGGCTACGACCCGGGTTACAACTACGGCGTGGGCCTCGACGCAACGAATGTCGAAGTCGGCGTGGGCTTCACGACCATGGGATCCACGAGTTCCTTCGTAGTGCTGGTCGAACTGCCTAAGGCCGCGCCGCCCGCGATGACCTTCACCTGGAACAACAACGTGGTGCCGTACCTCTAGGTCAATCTCCGACTTCGGGCTCAGCCTCGTCGACGGTCTCGGTCTGTGAGTGGTGGGGCGCACCGTTGACATCGGCGCGCAGGTGACCGATACCCGAGGCCAGCATCACCGAGTTAGGGATCTTGATGACGCCGTCCTCGGTCATCACGGTCACGTAAGTCAGGCCACTGCCGAGCACGTGCACGTCGATCACGCCGAGCGTGCCTGAGCGAATTCGGATGTCGTCGCCCACCGAGAACGGA
The DNA here is from genome assembly GCA_027355725.1 of Acidimicrobiaceae bacterium. Taxonomy (GTDB): domain Bacteria; phylum Actinomycetota; class Acidimicrobiia; order Acidimicrobiales; family RAAP-2; genus RAAP-2. The sequence continues at coordinate 3,883 of DAIEHI010000150.1, read as the reverse complement.
CGGGCGAAGAGCAGGACCAGCGCCGCAAAGATGTTCGAGAGGCTCTGCTGGGCGGCGATGCCTAGGATCACCCCGGTCAGTCCGGCACCGATCAACAGCCGCCCGAGAGACGCTCCGAGCACGGCGAACGCCGCGAAGATCAGGACGACCATGCCTAGTCCGTTGACGACGAGTCGCAACGCCCCGCCCGCCCCCGGGTTGCCGCGGCGCGTCAGAAGTCGGCTGAGTGCGGAACCGACACGTCGAACCGCCCACGAACCCGTCACGAGGAGGGCGATCACGCACGCGAACTCGACGATGTGCGAGTAGGACGCGTGGGGCCGGAACCGGCCGAAGTGCGAGCCGAGGACCACCGCGGCTATTGCCGCCAGCCCCAGCACTACGCCTTCGATCCACTCGCGCGGCGAATTCGACGACGAGTGTTCGAGCGGCGTCATGGTTCTCACTGTAATTTGCCCACAGACGCGTTGGACTGCTGGACGTGAGAGTTCGGCGACGAGGTGGGTCAGCTGTTGCCTGTCGCTCAGTTCCTCTTGTAGAGCCGCCATCCATCGGCCGAGCGGGCCACGTGAAACTGCGAGCGGATTGACGCGAAGACCGTCTGGTCGGAAGCACTCGGGAGAGGGTGAGGAAGGACCAGGAACTCGACCTGATCGGCGCCCGGCATGCTTTGGCCGCTCTGGCTTGGCAGCCCATACGCGTTGTTCGAAAACGGGTTGGGCCACGAGTAGATGTGCGTGCGATGGTCTAGTGCCGTATTCCAAGGATAGATGTAGGCGGAGACCGACGCGTTGCTCGGTATGCCCTGCTCAACGTAGGACATTGCCTTGTACGACGTGCTGTTCGCATCGAGCCCGCCGCTGATCTTGGCGTTGGAGAATGGCGCAAGTCCCCACATGATGCAGGCCCAGAGCGCGCAGAACAATGTGATACCGGTCACTATTACCCGGCGCCTCGTAGTCTTCTGACGCGAGACCGCCCAGACGGTGCCCATGCTGAGTAGGCCAACCAGTGGAAGTGAGTACCAGAAGCTGCTCGTGTGCATGTAGATGTTGCTGCTGAGGAGGTTCTCGATGATCACGAGAACTCCAAAGGCGGCGATCTCTGGAGCGAGCAAGAAGGTGAATCCATACATGAATCCCAATTGCCAGAGATAGTAGGGACGACCGTCGGAGCGTAGGTAGTCGATCATCTGTCCAGGCGTTCGAACCAACGTCTTCACCGTGCCGCTGAACCCGCCAAAGGGTACGCGATCCGTATAGATGGTGGGATATCCGAGGATCGCGCGCTGGATGAAGAAGTTAACGGCGACCGCCCAAGCGACGGCGAGTAAGAGGATCCTCGAGCCCCACAGACGGTCACGCCGAAAGAACACCCAGACCGCGATCGGTATCACTAGAACAGCGGCGTCCTCCTTGACCATCAGGGCCAAGACGGCCATGACGAGCAACAGCACGTAGCGCGACTCGAGGGCCGCGTACGCCGCCATGACGATGAAGAAGACCAAGAAACACTCCGGGTGGAACTGCATCATATTGGCCTGTTGAATCGTGGGATTGAGCAAGAACGCTGCACCTAGGGCCGTGGCGATGATTCGGCTCTTGATGAGGCGGCGAGCGGCGAAGTAGATCGGCAGTGCGGTTGCCCCAATGAACAGGCTCTGCATCACGAGGATGCCGAGAGGCTCTGGGAACAGCCGGTAGACGAATGCGACCGGAATCAGTATGAATTGGGTGTGGTCTCCGAGGAGAGGGCGACCGATGATCGTGGAAAATGGGTTGTGAAAGTGACTCAGTAGCCAGATGCCCTGGTCGAATATCGCGAGATCGAAGGAGGGGTACCCCCTGCCATCGAGCACGTGGCTGCTTTCCACACTGAAATAGCCGACGTAGAGTCCGACGAGCAGGAAAATGGGAATGTCGCGGGTCGTGACGCGAGCACGAAATCGAACGTACGCGAGCGAGGCTTTCGCCTGGGTGGATTGCCAGAAAGAACGGGAATCTTTGTGGGGCGAGTCACCTGGATTGACTGGATCTGCCGACGTACTCGTGAGATCCTCACTCGCGACGGTCTGATCAGCTACGTCACCTTCGTCCATTGACGACCCCCAGGCCCTTAGTAACGTCGAGCCTCGCTGTAGTTTGGAGCAATAGAAACGTCTCTCTTCGTTTCGCGCTGCTCTTGACGCCACACATTAGTCCACCCCAATCCACTGTGGAGAATGGGGGCGAAGTTACCGAGCGCGAATTCATCCGCGCGATCTAGCATCGCGAACAATCACGGTGAATTGGGGGGAGAAATGGGTGGATTACTTCATGACCTGGGGGCGATCACGTTGTTCTGCGATGATCTCGAGGCGTCGAGGTCGTTCTACGGCGACGCCTTGGGATGGACGCTTCTCTTCGCCGACGACAACTCGGCCGCCTTCGACGCGGGCAACACCATCGTGAACCTCCTTCGCGCGGACGAGGCGGTCGAACTCATCGCACCGGCCGTGGTGGCGCCGCGAACTGCGGGCTCTCGGATGCAGTTGAGCATCTTCACCGACGACGTCGACGCGGCCTGCGATTCACTACGCACGGCCGGAATCGCCATTGCCAGCGGTCCCATGAATCGTCCGTGGGGGATGCGCACCGCGACGTTCCACGACCCTTCAGGTCACGTGTGGGAGATCGCCCAGGAGATCGCCGAGGCGTGATACCTAGGGGCGGGCGAGGACCTCGTTGCTCGGCACCGTGAACATCCCGTCGACGTTCTCAGACCAGTCGAGGAAGGCGCGCGAGATCACTTCGAGCTCCTCGCGCGTGGCCAGTCCATACTCGATGCTCTGGCGCGCGAACTCGCTCTCGAGGATCCGGTCGGCCCAGAGCCCACCCCACCAGGCGCGCTCGGCTGGTGTCGCGTAGGTCCAGGCCGACGAGGAGACACTCTCGATCGAAAAGCCGGCCTGGCGCACCCAGACGTGCAGGTAACGGCCCGCGTTGGGCTCAGTGTGGTTCGCGCGCGCGAGACGCTGGTAGAGCGCCATCCACGTCGTGAGACGCTCGTCGTCGGGCGCCCAGGTGAAGGCGCCGTAGTCGGCCTCGCGCACCGCGAGCAGTCCGCCCGGGCGAAGGACCCGACGCATGTCGGTGAGAACCGCCACCGGATCGCTCGTGTGTTGGAGGACCTGGTGGGCGTAGGCCACGTCGAAGGAGTCGTCGGCGAAGGCGAGGTGATAGCCGTCACCGAGCACGAAGTCCACGTTCTCGACGCCCTCGCGCGGGGCGTGGGTCGCCAGCTCGATCGCGGCCGCGGCGACGTCGACGCCGGTGACGTGACCCTGGGGAACGTGTCGGGCCAGGTCAATCGTGATGTTGCCCGGGCCGCAGCCCACGTCAAGAACCTTCTGACCAGGGAGAAGATGCGGGAGCAGGAAGCCCGCCGAGTTCTCGGCGGTCCGCCAGAGGTGACTGCGCAGCACCGATTCGTGGTGGCCGTGGCTATAGCGATCGCGCGTGGTCATCGTCTCACTATGGCAGGCAGCGCCAGACTGTGTACCACTCAAACTCGAAAACGGGTGCACTTTTGAGCAGTGTTCAGTCACACCACATGATTTTTCTAAAGTAATTCTTATGTTCCACCAATTGGCACGCGGTGCGCGACCTCTGCGTGTATTCGGCGTTAACCAGGTATTACACCACTCCTTCGTCTGCCACGGGAGAGTTCCAGCATTCTCGATGGTGAAGATTTCACCACTTCATAGAAGAAACCTTCCAAAATGGCTTGACGGGCGAAATCGAAAATGATAGAAACTTTCAAACTTGATCGGTGAAATCGCCGACAAGACGTCCTGGGGGGGAGTGTCAGTGACGCAGTTCTGGCTGTCATTCGGATTCGGCCT
>DAIEHI010000147.1 GCA_027355725.1 Acidimicrobiaceae bacterium | reverse complement strand
GAGGTCGTGGGTCACGAACAACATGGCGAGTCCTCGCTCGCGGCGCTGGGTGTCAAGACTCACCATGACGTCGGACTGCGTGGTCACGTCGAGTGCGGTCGTTGGCTCATCAGCGAGCAGGAGCTTGGGCTCGATGGCGAGCGCCGAGGCGATCATCACTCGCTGGAGCATGCCGCCCGACAACTCGTGGGGGTACTGCTTCACGCGACGCTGCGGGTCCGAGATACCGACGACGTCGAGCAACGCCGTCACTTTACGAAGGGCATCGGCCTTCGTATCACCGCGCTCGACGAGGGCCTCAACGAGGAAGTCCCCCACGGTGCGAACAGGATTGATGTGGGCTCTGGGATCCTGGAAGATCATGGCGACGTCACCCAATCGGTAGTCGCGAAGCGCCGTACGTTCCATCGCCATCACCGATCGCCCTTCGAAACGGACCTCGCCTTCGACCGTGGCACCATGAGGGAGCAGTCGCAGCACCGCACGCGACGTCATGGACTTACCAGCTCCGGACTCGCCAACGACTCCGACCGCCTCGCCCTGTGCGATTGACAGGGTCACGTCGTGAATGACTCGTCGACGCTGACCCTCGACCGGTAGGTCGACCGCGAGGTGATCGAGGTCAAGGACGCTCATGATCGGGCCGTGCTCTGTCGTGCCGCCAAGCGGTCGCCGAGGAGATTGAAGGCGACCACCGTCACGATGATCATCACGCCCGCGAAGAGTGACTCCTGGGGGTGTCCGGCGAGGATCGATGACTGACCCGTTGAGACCATGATGCCCCACTCCGCAGTTGGGGGCTGCACCCCGAGGCCCAGGTAGGAGACCGCCGCGAGGTCCACGAGCGCGTATCCAAAGGAAAGCGTCGCTTGAACAATGAGCAGTGGCGTGACGTTGGGCAGGATGTGACGCGTGCAGATGGTGCGTGCCGACAATCCCCCTACGTAGCACGCAGCTACATAGGGGAGGTTTCGCTGGCGGAGTGCCTCGGAGCGGATCACCCGCAAGAGATAGGGCGTGTAAGCGATCGACAGCGCGATGACCGGTGCGACGAGACCCGGTCCGAACATCGCCACCGCAAGCATTGCGAGGATGAGCCCAGGGAACGCGAAGAGGATGTCGGCGACTCGTGAAACCACCTGATCGAACCACCCGCCGAACCACGCACACGCAATGGCAAGGACCGTACCGATGCTGGTGGAGATCACGATGATGAGCGCGGGCCCGAGGAGGCTCAGGCGCGCGCCGTAGATGAGACGCGAGAGGATGTCACGGCCAAAGGAGTCGGTGCCGAGGAGGTGGGCTGCACTCGGGCCCTGGTTGGAACTGAGGATGCTGCCGAAGTTCGGATCGCTCGGCGCGATCCACGGTGCGAACACCGCAGTTATGACGAGGAGCGCGATGAAGGCGCCCGTGACCACGACAACCTTGTCGACGCGCGAGCCGCTTCGTCGAAGTCGTACGCGAGAGAGTGGGCCACGTGACGTGAGTGACGAGGTCATGCGGAGGCTCCAGCGCGCAGTCGCGGATCGAGCGCGAGACTCCAGAGATCGACGGCACCGTTTATCACCACGAACGTCGCTACGAGAATGAGCGAAACGGCTTGGACTGAGGCGAAGTCCTTTTGAAGCGCGGCCTGGACGAGGAACGAACCAAGACCGTTGACGCCGAAGGCCTGCTCGACCACCACGTCGCCGGCGATGAGTCCGGCGACGGTGAGCCCCGACACCGTCGTGATTGGGATCATCGCGTTTCGAAGCACGTGGCGTGTGAGCACGTGGCGAGCTCGAATACCTCGACTCCGCGCGGTCTCGACGTGCTCGCGCGAGAGCTCTTCTCTAACGGCGGCCTTGGTGAGCTGCGCGGTGTAGGCGAGCCAAGAGGTTGCGAGCGCCAGTGCCGGCAGGGTGAGGTGCCACAGTTGGTCGGTGAAACCAGATCCAGCGCCAAAGACGGGGAACCACTTGAGGTCAACCCCGAACACGGTGATCGAAATGATGGCCGCCACGAACGAAGGTGTGGCGAGTCCAATACTCGTTGCAACGGTGATGATGGGGCTCACCCGTCGTCGTGTCGCCGCCGTCACCCCGAGGATCACGCCGCCCAAGATGATCACGATTGATGCGTAGACGACGAGGAAGATCGTGTTCTCGACTCGCCCGGCGAGCAGCGATGTCACCGGAACCCGATAGACGTAGGACTGACCCAGGTTCCCGTGCAGGACGCCGACGAGCCACTCCCAGTATCGCGTGATGAATGGCTGGTTGAGGTGCATCTGTCGTTCTATCTCTCTCAGCACTGCGGGCGTCGCGCGACCGCCCGCGAGCAATGTTGCGGGATTACCCGGCGCGAGAAAGAGCGCGCCGTAGACAGCAATGCTCGCCACGAACAGTGTGAGCACGAGCGATACAAGTCGCCGGGTAATCAGTCGCATCATGTCGTCACCCCATTGGTGCCCGGGCGACGCCCGGGCACCAATGGTCTACTTGCTCGAGCCAAGTTTGGCCAAGCACGGCTCGTAGATGTACGCGAACGACGCCGGGGCGCCGGTGATCTGATTGTTGAGGAACAGTGTTTGGGTCGGGTTCACCATCGGGATGACAATGTAATCCTTCATGTAGATGGCTTGGGCCGCAGTGACGAGCTTGGCGCGCGCCGCAGCGTTGTAGGTCTGCTGGGCCTGAACGAGGTCACGGTTCAC
>DAIEHI010000141.1 GCA_027355725.1 Acidimicrobiaceae bacterium | reverse complement strand
GCCGCGGCTCAACACCGAGCGACTCATCGTCGTGAACAACCTGCGGGCCTTCGCCGACGAGTGGTCCCTCGAGCGCGACGAGGTCTACGTCTTTGCGATGGCCCAGGAACTCGTCGCCTCGATCGTGCTCTCGCGCGAGGGTACCGGCGACGCGCTCCGGGCGCTGCTGCTCGACTCCACCCACGAGGCGGCCGCCATCCAGGGCGACCTGATGGGACGGCTCCAGTCGCTCATGGGCGAGGGCGACGTCAATGCACTCATGGCCGACCCCGAGCGCCTCCTCGAGGGCATCGAGCTGCCCGAGGAGACCGACGCCACGCGCGCGATCAACGCCGCGACCGCCGTCTTGCTCGCCTTCTTCGAGGCGGCGGCGCACGACGTGACTACCGCCATGCTCGGACCGCGCCCCCAGCTCGTGGAGGCCTATCGCCGGCACCGGCGCAGCGACGCCCGGGGCGAGGACGCCGCGGCGGCGCTGTTCGGCATCGCCACGCACGGCCCGCACCACGACCTGGCCCAGGCCTTCGTCGAGCACCTGCGCGATGCCCATGGGCTGCGCGCACTCGACGCGCTGCTGCGCGTGGACGGACTGCCGAGCGCGGCCGAACTCACCGACCCCGAGGCCTGGCTGGCCCGGGTCACCAACTCACCGCTGGCTTAGAGGCTGTGTTCTATTTGGCGAGTGCGCTGAGAGCCGCGACCGGCACTATGAGGCCGTGGCCTACTCAAGTGATCTGACCGACGCCCAGTCGAACCTCCTCGAACCCTTGCTCGTAACTTCCTCCAAACGAGGGCCAAAACACGCCGATGACCCCAACGCGTCGTAGAATTGGGCGAACTGTTGGTATTCGCGCATGCCGTCCATTCTTGTCGAGAGCCCTCGCGGTACGGTGGTCATCGTACTCACCGTCCGATCAAGTGAGTACGGCGCAACGCCCTTCATCTGCCGGGGAAGGGATACGAAACCGCCGTCGCCAACTGAGCAGCGCGAAGTGACGTGTCACAACCGGGCTGAAGACTGCTTTCGATGGCCCAACGACCGACAACACCGCTCATCTCGCACACCGGTCAGGTGCTCTCGCGGACCGTCACGTTCCAGTTCGCCCTCGACCCGAACGCGCAGCAGAGAATTCTCCTCGCCAAGTGCGCTGGAGCGCGTCGTTTCACGCTGAACCACCACCTGGCTCGAGTGAAGGCCAACCTAGACGCCAGGTCGGCCGAGCGAGAAGTCCTCTCAGCGAGCGATGAATCCGGCGAACCCTCGACCCCATCGCTGTCCTGGGCAGAGTTCTCCTTCATCAACGAGTTCAACGCATGGAAGAACGGAGCGTCCGAGGAGGCGCTGGTCAACGAGGATGGAACGCGGGGACTTGCTTGGCGCCACGAGCTTCCCGGTGACGTTTTCGAGTGTGCGAGCGTGGACGCGGCCCGAGCGCTCGAGAACTTCTCGGCGTCGAGGCGTGGCGCGCGCAGCGGAACACCCGTCGGGTTCCCCCGCTTCCAGGCGAAGGGCAAAGTGACCCCGAGCTTTCGGTTGCGCAATCGCACGACGTCGGGTCGGGCGCCCTCGAGCCAGTCCATCCGCTTCAGCGACCCTTCGCACCTGCGGCTGCCCAAGTTCGGACCGGTGAAGGTCTTCGGCCCCACTCGCAAGGTCCACCGGATGATCGAGAGCGGTCGCTTCCACGTCTACTCCGCGACGCTGGCCCAGCGCACCGGTCGGTGGACGGTGTCACTGACTGGCGTGGCCGCGCAGCTCCATCAAGCCGAGCGCAGCCGCACGAACCGTCACGCCGTTCCCGTCGGCGTCGACCGGGGGATCATCTCCCTCTGCGTCGCCGCCGACGCGAACGGTGTTCCCTTCGAGAGCTTCGAGGGGGTGAAACTACTGAAGCAAGCGCATGCGAAGCTCAAGGCGGCCGACCAGGCCCTGGCCAGAACCACACCGGGGTCGAAGGGCCGCCAACGAGCGAGGTCCCGTCTCGCGAAGCGACATCGTAAGGTCGCCAACACCCGACGACATCTCGTCCACCAGGCCTCCAAGGCCCTGGTGGACCGAGCCCAGGTTCTCGTGCTCGAGGACTTGAACGTTGCGGGGATGGCGAGGAACCGACACTTGGCGAGGTCCATCTCGGACGCCGCGATGGGAGAGCTCTCCCGCCAGATCCTCTACAAGGCCCGCTGGCACGGCGTCGAGGTGCGGATGGCCGAAAGGTTCTTTCCGAGCTCCAAGACGTGCTCGGGCTGCGGCGGGGTCAGAAACGACCTCGACCTGTCGACGCGGAGCTACTCGTGTGGGACCTGCGGCTTGACCGTCGACCGCGACCTCAACGCGGCCATCAACCTCGCCCGCTGGCAACCCCACGAGCCTTCGACCGTGACACTGTTGAGACCACCGCGCGTTGCGCTTCGCTCGACCGCCTGATCCCACGGGGATCTGCACCGCGAAGCACGCGGGAAGAGCCGATCGTCACCCGCACAACCATCACGACTCTGTGATGAGGGCCCTGGGTCGGAACCGAGGACACAGATGAAGCATCTTCTGTGAATCCGGACGGTGAGCAAGCACCACTGAGCCACTTGGTTCAGTTGGTCAAGGCGAACCGGTGGGTCCAAATAGGACACACGCTGTTAGGCCTCGTCGTCGTAGCCGAGGTTCCACTCGACGAGCAGGTTCTCGCGCTCCGCGTCACGGTTCACGCGGTCGCGATTGCGCCGGAACTGCGGGTCGTGGGGTGGCA
>DAIEHI010000131.1 GCA_027355725.1 Acidimicrobiaceae bacterium | reverse complement strand
CAGCTCGTCGATCGGGTCGACCGCCCCCGTCAAGGTCGTTCCCGTCGTCGCCACGATGGCAACGGGCGTGTAGCCATCATCGAGGTCTCGGCACAACTGCTCACGCAGGACGTCGGCGCGCATTCGTCGCTGCTCGTCGATTTCGATCGCGCGCACGTTGGCCGAACCGATCCCGAGTACCTCGGCCGCCCTCGTGATTGAGTAGTGCGCCTCGGACGAACAGTAGAGGGTCGCGCGGACCTCGCTGAGACCGCGCTCGCGAGCGCCGGGAATCGCTGCTTCGCGCGCCGATGCCAATGCGGTGATGTTCGAGATTGTCCCGCCACTCGTGAACGTGCCGGTCTGCGCCGGGAACCCGATGAACTCAGCGAGCCAACGAACGGCCTGCCACTCCAGCTCGGTGGCGGCACCCGCGTCCACCGCGAGGTTGGTGTCATAGGAGTGGGCGAGCAGATCCGCGAGTGCACCCGCCTCGAGCCCGCTCGAGCCAATGAACGCGAAGTAACGAGGTCGGGACTGGGCGAGGGACGAGTCGAGCACTTCGACCGCGTGATCGATGACCTCAAGGACGTCGCTTCCCCCGCCGGGTAATGGCCTCGTCAGCGACTCGCGCAACGACTCACTCGGGAGCGACTCGGTCTCGCGAGCGGTGTCGAACTCCTTCCACGCGTGCAGCACATGTTGCGCCGTTCGAGCGAGCGCCGCCTCGCGTTGATCACCTAATGACAAACTCATTGCGCCGTAGTCCACCCACAGAACCTATCCAAGGAACGAAATCGCCCCGTCGCGTCGCCCTCGCGCGATCGGGGCTGTATCTCGAACGGCACCGATCAGACGTGGGGAATGAGTTCCTCACTTCGGTTGCGAACGAACTGGACCAACGCGTCGACGGGTCGACCCGTCGGAAGCTGTGAATCGGCGGTGCGATGTGAAACCGCCAACCTTCCGTCGACGCATTGGCCAGACGAACCGGTCAGCGACGTGCTTCGGGGACGCCAAATTGTCGATCTACGGACTCGGCGTGATCCACTTCGCCGCGATCGCCGCCCAATCTTCCTGAACGATCGAGAACATCGCCGTGTCGCGGTACATCGATTCCTCTCCAGAAACCTGCGATGGCTGCCACTGACGAAGGACACCCTCGACGGTGGCGCCGATGCGTGCGATCGACGCTTTAGCTCGCGTATTTCGATCATCGGTCTTGAGATCGACCCGAGCGACATTCCAAATGTCGAACGCGTGCGTTAACAGCAGTAATTTCGCCTCAGCATTGATGCCGGTGCCCTGGGCAGAGGCCGCGAGCCATGTCCCACCAATCTCCACAGCGTAGGGAAATGCGTGGCCCGATCGCGAGCGCAGCGTCAAGAATCGTGTCACACCAACGACGCGATCGGTCGAAGCGTCCACCTGCGCGAACGGCACGGTAAGACCGGAATCGAAATCTCCCAAGAGTTTTTCGACGTACAAGGACATCGCATCGCGTCCGAGGGGCACCCTGATGAACCCGTACGTCGATCGATCTTCGCCCGCTGCCTCCACCAGTACATCGACGTGCGTAGCCAACAATGGCTCGAGGCGAACGCGTCGGCCGACAAGTGCATCGACACTGAAACGCGGCGTCATCTACCGCTCGTCGGGAACTTCGGCCAGGTATCGGTACACATTGGGCTGCACGTTTTTCATAGAAAGTCTTACCGCTCCGGTTTATGAGTCATTGAATAGGTTCGCCACGTCGGCTCCAAAACGTATCCGAGTGTTCTGTTCGCACCGAGGCTGGCTTCATTGGATGCTGCCCCTCCGGTTGAGAACCACCGCGCGCCTTCGTCGTACAGCACCACCATTGAAGCAGCCTTCACTGCGGCGCCAAGTCCTCTTCCGCGGTACTCCGCGAGAACGGACGTGAACTTGGTATTCCATCGTTGACCCAATCGTTCAAGGCCGGTTACCGCCACCAGTTTTGCTCCGAGGAACGCGCCCCAGAACCGAACGCCGGCATGAGTCATGTTATTGAGACGTTCGAGGGTGGGCACCTCGTGACGAGTCGCCGCGGACTGGTGGTAGTCATTGACATTCGCGAGCTCCACTTCGCTAACGCTTGCGAGATCATCCGATGTCAACTCTCGAATAGTGAAGCCTTCGCTGCGTACCCGTCGTACGCGTTCGCCAAACATCGTGAGGTCACTCGAATCATCAAATCGCAAGTTCGCGCCCCACGAGTATCCAATGACTTCGTACCCCTTGGCCTCGAGTTCGCTGCAGCGAGGGTCATCCTCGCGCACGATGACCACGTCACTTCTCAACATGGCCTCTTTCGCTCAGGACGCAATTTGGACCACGGCGGCTCGAACATGAGGCTCCGGAATCGGCTCGCCCATGTCACGAAGCATCTCGATGTGCAATGCAAGGGCCTCTTCCATCAACTGCAAGGTCTCCTCGGCGGTTTCGCCCGCCGCGACACAACCGGGAACGTCTGGAGCGTAGGCCGCGAAGTTAGAGCCAGCGTCTTCAATGATGATCGTATATTCGGTCATTTCTTCCCCCGACTTATTCCCGCCTGTTTCATGATGCTATTCACGATCCAATCCGGCAGATCACGGCTCAGATGGCCCGCCACAGTGACGCAACCTCTATGTGTTGGATGGTGAAACTGTCGGTGGCTACCAGTTTGGCGGACCTGATACCAGCCTTCCAGTTGAATCGCCTCTATGACGTCTCGTACCTTCACGACTCCCAACGGTCGCGCAAGGTCTCGCGTTCTAGAGACTTAGCCGGTACACGTTCGTATCCGGCTTTCGGGCAGAAGCACTAGTGGGATCGGTGTTTGTGTTCAACGAAACCAAGCCTGCGATAGAGATCGATCGCGGGGCTAGAGCGGGTGACGACCACTCTCAACTCGTAAAACTCTTCGTCTCGCAGTAACTCGGCACTTTGAGAAATGATGTGACTCGATTCCTTTGTTTTGGTATTGCGGCAAAGTGATCGTGAATGCGAGGAGCGGAATTCCTCGCAAAATCGTAACGAGACTTGATGAAACCAATGAGTTACCAA
>DAIEHI010000121.1 GCA_027355725.1 Acidimicrobiaceae bacterium | reverse complement strand
CGCGGTGGGTAACTCAGTGCTGCTGCGCTCGGCGGTAGTTCGCTTTCGTGGCAAGCGATCGCGGTAATCGGCTACCGAAACGCAACCCGACCGCGAGCCTTCGCCAAAGTCAGCGTTACTTTAGACTCGTGCCAGCACATCGCAATGCGGCAGCACCGCCGTTCGGTCACGCGCGAAGACTCGCGTGGCCCAGAGGGTCGCGGACTTGCCCCTGACGCCCAAGACGCCCGCCGTGGGCGTCGAGGTGGGCCCGGATGGCGCGCGTAGATGAGGTGGAGTTGCCACGGTTCCTTGGACACGAACTGATTAGTGATTATGCCACCTTCGACGTGGCGTAGTACTCGGCGGGCGTCAGGTGACCGAGGATCGCCTGGTGGCGTTCGCGGTTGTAGAACACCTCGACGTATTCAAAGATGATCGTGCGCAGCTGCGACCTCGTGAGTTGGCGCACCGGTCCGTGAAGGAACTCGATCTCACGCTTAGCGGTGGCCCAGAAGCTCTCCATCGCGGCGTTGTCATATGCGTCACCGGTGGACCCGAAGCTCGCCGAGAGCCCCCAGTCGCTGAGGCGGTTGGCGAGTTCAAGACTCGTGTATTGCGGTCCCTTGTCGCTGTGGTGCACGAGTTCTGCGTCGGGACGCCGTCGTGAGAGTGCCATGACGAGAGCCGAAACGACCAGGTCAGTCGTCTGGCGTTCGCCCATGGCCCAGCCGACGAGCGTCTTGTCGAACAAGTCACGAATGCCGGCGAGGAAGAGCTTGCCGTCGAGGCAGTGGAACTCCGAGATGTCCGCGACCCACCTCTCGTCGGGTCGCGTCGCGCTGAAGTCGCGTTCGAGGAGGTCGGGGGCGTAGGCCGTGTCGGGCTTGCCGCGTCGCCATTTCTTGCGACCGTGCACGCCCACGAGTCCGTGTCCGACCATGATCCGCGCCACGCGGTGTCTCCCGACTCGGTGACCGCGGTGGCGCAGTTGCCCGAGAACCCGTGGTGCTCCGTAGGTGTGGCGCGAGAGGGTGTGGATGTCCTTGATCTCGCTGAGGAGTACGTTGTCGTCCCACTCTCGCTGACTGGGCTGATAGTTCAACCACGCGTAGTAGGTCGAGCGGGGCAGGTCAATCACGCGACAGAGATCGCTAACGGCGTGTTCGGCTTGGTGGTCGTGGACGAAGCGGCAGCCGGTCACCGCAGCGTCTCTTTCGCGAAATAGGCGGCGGCCTTTCGCAGGATCTCCATGTCCTCACGCTGCTGGGCGTTCTCCCTGCGCAGGCGCTTCAGTTCCGCCACGTCGTCCGCGTTGAGCGACGATGGATCCTCAGCACGTTGACGGGACTTGCGCTCCTCGCTCACCCAATACCACAGCGTGCGATCGCTGACGCCGAGCGAGCGAGCGACATCGGCGATGGAACGTCCCGACGATTTGACGAGCGCCACCGCCTCAGTTTTGAACTCGGAGGGATATCTGGTTTGACGGGCCACGTTGGGCTCCTTCCTTTTGGGGCCTTCCCCAAAATTTAGGTGTCCATCAAACCGTGGCAACTCCACCGAGCGGATCGGATCGAGACGGTGAAGGTCAGCGTCTGATGCGCCGGCTCCTCGTCTACCTAATTCTGCTGACTGTGGTCCAATTTGTTCTTGGATTTGCCCTGATGCACTTAGGGTTGATCGCCATTGCCGGCCTGGGCTGGTGGGCGTGGAGCTACTTCGATGGGAGGCGCCGTGCCTAATAAGCCGACCACCGACTTCCAGCGTCACCCCTGGATGAATCACGTCATCTGGGGGTGGCGTTTGGAGATTGCCCTCGGACTCGCCACCGTCGTCGCGCTCGAAATCGCTCGCAGCGTTAGCCCCATCGCGCCGT
>DAIEHI010000097.1 GCA_027355725.1 Acidimicrobiaceae bacterium | reverse complement strand
GAGGACTAAAACGATCATTCTCCAGAACCGCAGTCCCACGCGACCATGGACCAAGGATCAATGGAGAAGCGGCTAATTGGAACGGTTCCAATCGCCTTTAGTTTCGTGCTGACCAATACCAACGGACCAGGCATGGGATTGCGTTGAGAAGAATGACAGTGGCCCGACCAGGAACAACGCCGGGGCTCCCCAGCAATCGTCCGAGCACCGCAACCCCATTTTGCTCAACTTGATCCCATTCCTGCAACGGACGGACTATGTCCAAATCCGAAAATGGAAACGATCGGATGAATTCTGCATCGGTGTGAACACATGCGCAATCCCGGTGCCGCCCGAACCCCACCAATCCGAGTTGCTCAAGGCGTAGATGGCCCTAGTCAGGCGTCAATCCCATCCGATGCCATAAAGCAGCCCGGGCCGCAGCGACTCAAACCGGTACGATACGAGTCCGTTACAATCGGGAACAAGATCCTCATCGAGCCCGATGAAAGATCGCGCTGAAGTGCTGTAGTGCGCTGCGAGTCGCTCTTCGACCTCTGACAGGAATCGTTCGTACACCATCCACGAATTACGTACGTCAGTTGGTTTGAAGGCAACCGAAACAATGAGTTCGCGCGTCTCGCTGTGACGGGTCATCATCGAAAGATGCCGTGGGAGGGATTCTCCGGCCGTGGCGCAGTGCAGCAGTCGAATTCGGTGCCATTCGCCAACATGGAATTCGCGCCCAAGATCAATTTCCAAGTCCACGGATCCGCGGGCGTGACCTACGAAAGACTTCGCATGGGTTCCGCCTTCGAGTACTTCAGTGTGCGAGAAATTCGAACTGAAGGAAACCTCGTGAGAATCGATTGCAACGGTACGCGAGCTCAAACCTGAAACACGAGCGATCAGATCACGCTTCTCGTAGACACGCTCGCGAATTCCCGTCAAGTCAACGAATAATTCGAGGCGATCTAGGGTCCACGTATGGTCACCGGGTTCGATCGCATGCAGTTGATTGGGATCGACGTCGCGCATCGCTTGATACCACAGTTTGATCAAGTAGCCAGTGGGCTTCTTCGTCCGCACCTCGTACCAGCGAACTAGATCTTCTTTGGGTATCTCCAGCCCACGCTCCACCTTTGAGAGGTGCGAATGACTCCACCGGCGCGGTGCGTTGGGGTCGGCTCCAAGTTCCATGAGAGTGAGGGGGGGGTGATGACTAATGCGTGCCTCTCGTAATGCAGATCCGAGTACCTCAAGTCTGTCGTAGTCGACAGCAGCACTCGAACGCGACACATCAATGCTCATAGTTTCCCGAGGTCCTTGTTGTTGAGGAACGGCGTCGATGACGAGACTAATTCCGCTCCCGGATCAGGGCCAAGAAATCTGATGGAGGGCCATACGACTGTTGTTCAATACGGTGTCAAGATCCTTTATCCGTAATCTTCGTCCTACTGATTGACAGCGAAGGTGAAAAATAGTCCTAATGATATATGTGATGCTGACTAATTAGCGTACAGTGTTATCATCACCACTGGGTATAGATGTACGAGAACTAGTTCAGTAGTTATTCTGAGAAAGCGTACTGAGCAGTAGTTTCATATGTCGAAGGTTTGGCTCAGATCGACCAATGGTGGCTATGACTATCGCCGTAATACTTAACGATGGAGTAATCGTAAAGTCGCTAGATGTAGATATAAGGTTGAGAATCACATCGATTCAGCCAGGTATTCTCATCGTGCGGTTGGCACATAAAGATCGGGGCGGCAAGCAGTACGATCAATTCGAAATATGATTTCATATACTGGTTTCAAAAGTTGAAGTGCTTCGGGCATGGTCCGCTCGACCCGGTCGGAGTGGTCTGCGTTTCCGCCACGCCGTCGGTGACATGGCATTGGGAAAGGACTTCTCGGCTGGTGTCTATCGCTCGAACCCAGTTATTTGTTTCACTGTGCCGGACTGGCTTCTTGCACGACGATGGAGCCGCTCCTTCGTACCAGGACCGGAACTTGCGCAACGCGGCGACGATGACCATCTGACTTATTGGGCTATCCAGCTGAGCGGAGTAGTGCCCGCCCGGCCACAAGATGTTGGGCGCGCCGCATGTGGCAACCCCAACCCAAGGTGGTTGCTCCGCCGAAGTGGACACCCCAACTGACTTAATTGGAGCATCGGAATCTCGCGGGGTCTGATCGTCGCGAGCAGGTCCCAGTTGGGCTTGCCGGCATAGAGCAGCGCACGCACCCGGTAGTTGCGAGATGACCGGAAGCCGAACGCCACTCGTTTGACTTGCTTCGCCGAATTGTTCATCGCTTCGGTCGGTCCGTTCGTAATGTGCAGCTTGTGCCAGGCGATGATCTCGTTGCGCCAGCGCTTGAGCGTGCGACTAAGTGAACTCACCTCGATCGGCCAGGTCGTGTCGGCCATGTCGCGAATGAGTTCATCGATGAACTCACCGGCGAGGTCGTAGTCGGGCACGGTGTAGAGCTCGCGGATGGCCTCTTTGGCCGACCACATCACCTCGACCTGTCCGTAGCGGTCAGCGGCGCGAAGGAGGCCGAGCATCTTCTCGGGACGTTCTCGTCGACGCGCTCGGCAGCCATGGGAGAGGCGTCACGCTCGACAGAGGGGATCATCTTTGCGCCCGCGATGTCCAAAGACCCCTCTCAAATCCGACGAGCCAATTACACCACCCGTGACGTGATCTGGCGTTGCACTCACAAAGAGGCTATTACGAAGTTGCAATTAAGCCTCACTTTAGGGGCGCTTCGGAAATCAACGGGGTGTGACCGTGGCGAGTAGATCCCAGTTGGGCTTGCCGGCATAAAGGAGCGCGCGGACTCGGTAGTTGGTGAACGACCGAAACCCAAACGCCGCACGCTTCGTCCTCTTGATGAGGTTGTTCATGGTTTCGGAGCGTGCGTTCGTGAAGTGGGCCTCGTGCCACGCGACGATCTGGTCCTTCCAGCGCAGCAAGGTCCGACCAAGGCTGCGAACCTCGGGTGGCGAGGACTCGTCTTGCAGGTCGTGCCCGAGACGCTCGACGAACGACCGGGCGACGATCTCGTTGTCGAGACCATAGATCGACCTCACGACTTCTTTCGCGTGCCACGCGGTGGCGACCTCGCTCTTCGGATCACCGGCGGCGAGCAGCCCGAGCAGCTTCGCGCGTCCCTTGTCGACGAGTCGTTCGTCGGCCATGGTGAGGAGTCGTCGGGCTCGGTAGAGGGGGTCGCTCTTGTGGCCGCGGTGTCCGAACACCTCGACCTGCACGCGTCGACGGCACTCGTCGAGCTTCTGATTGGCGACCTTCACCACGTGGAACGGATCGGCCACCTGGGTCGCGTAGGGCAGGGTCGCGTCAAAGACCGCCCGGTAGGGACCCGAGAGGTCCAGGGTGGCGTAGGCGACGTGGGCGAGAAAGGCGGGGCCCTGGGCGTTCAGCCACGTCGTGGGCTCGGCCCCACTGCGACCAGGCACGACGTCGAGCAGCTGTCCGCGTTCGACGTCCACGATTGAGGTGGAGAAGCGCTGGCGGTGGTACTCGCCCTCGCGAACGAAGAGGGTCTCGTCGAGGCCCAGCGCGCGCACCAGGCCGTAGCGCGCGGGGTCATCATCCACCAGCGCGGTGCCGTAGGCGATAACGGCGTCGTTCACGGTGTGCCAATCACAGCCGAGTTCGTCGGCGATCTTGTTGACGCTTGACGCGCTCTCACCCACCTGTCGGGTGGCCCACCGGCCCGCCCGGTCGCTCAGCGCCTGTCGCGACGCCGCGATTCGTGAATCCTGCTCGCTCCAGCTACCCATGGGGCAGCCTGGGTCGGGACAGCGCCAGCGACGCTTGTGCCACACGAGACGGGTCCAGCGACCGAAGGCCGGCAAGTCTATGAGTTCCACCTGGTAGCGGTCCTTCACGTGGGCGACCACCCCGCACTCGGGACAGCCCACCGTCGAGGCTCGCAGTTCGACGTGCACGCGTAGTGGGCCACCGGGGATGTCTCCGACGCCGAGCACGTTCACGTCGGGAAGGCCGACGAGCAGTTCGCACATGCGGATAGGGTTTGTCTCCACGGGGGTTCTTCCAATCTGTCGGCGTCAACTACCAACAGACTTGCAGAGCCCCCGTGCTTCTTTGGATTCCCGTCACCAGCGCGCCTGTGGGGCTAGGTGCGTGGGTCTGAATCGGTTTTCGAGTCAGCCCTGAAGGCTGCGCCGACTCGAAAACGTCTGTTGCCCGACGAAATGGCCTGCGACATCACTCGATGCGCCAGATCGTGGTAACGCGACGGTGAGATCTGCCGACTACGCGGTGGCTAACACTGCTTGTGAACTCGCGTTGGCCAGCTTGCGCAAGTTGTGACAGAGCGCGTGCAGGGTCCATTCGCCCTGGACCGCTTCGAGACCTCGTAGTCGGAACTGCCCGGCGCGTTGTCGGGTCTTCATCTGGCCGAACACCGGCTCGACGACGGCCTTGCGCCGGGCGTAGTGAGCCCGTCCAGGCTTGGTGCGAAGCCGTCGAGCCATGCGCTCGCGCGACGTGGCGTTGGTGGGGATGCGGCCCTTTGGTGAGTTGGTCATCCGTTCGCCGTGCTGTTGCCGGCTGGTGGCGATGAGCATCTGCGAGCGGCCACCCGCGGTGGCGTCGATGTTGTCGCTCGAGCAGTAGCCGGCGTCGGCCAGGAACACGCGGGGAGCCTGGGTGACGCCGGCGCGCTCGAGCTGTTCGGTGGTGGCGCGGATCATCGGGACCAGTTGCTGCACGTCGGTGGGGTCTTGGACGAGCGTGGTCGACACGATCACCTGGGCGCGCTCGTCGACCACGGCCTGGGCGTTGTAGCAGTAGTGAAAGGAGCCGTCGGCGCTCTTCATGATGCGCGCGTCGGGGTCGGTGAAGTTTCGCTGGGCCCGCGGGTTCACCGTCGCGGTCTTCGCCGCTTCTTCGCCGGCGCGGGTGGCCGCGTCGGGATCCGCACCTTTGGCGACGGCCTTCTTTTCGGCCTCGCGCGCGGCCTTCTGCCTCGCCTCGGCCTCCAGGGCTTCTTTGGCCGCGAGGATCGCGGCGAGGCGCGCCTCTTTGGTCGCGAGCTGCGGGGGTAGTTCGTCACCGCGGCGGTCGCCGAACTCCTCGTCCTCTTCGAGGTCGGTCGCCTCGGCCTCGGCGAGCAGTGCGCGCACTTCGTCGCGCAACTCCTCGGCTCGTGTGTCCATGCGGTCGTAGCTCATCGCCTTGTGTCTACTCGCCGCGGCGCGCACCTTGGTCCCGTCGAGGGCGACACGTCCGAGCCCCACCAGACCGGCGCGCTGACACAGCACGAGCACCTGGGTGAACAAGTCCTCGAGCGCGCCCAGGTGGCGGCGACGAAAGCGCGAGATCGAGCGGTAGTCCGGGGCGGCGTTGGCGCTCAGCCAACGAAAGGCGACGTCGGTCGAACAGCGCCGTTCGATCTCGCGCGAGCTGGTGACCCCGATCGAGTAGCCGTAGAGGAGGA
>DAIEHI010000091.1 GCA_027355725.1 Acidimicrobiaceae bacterium | reverse complement strand
GCTCACCGTTTCGGCGATGGGTTACGCCCCGAGTGTGGGAGCCACCACTATCCATCAGTCCACTACGAGCGTCGCCGCCCACGCGGTCAAGCCCAAGATTGTGAAGGTCGTCTTCAAAGGCACCTACAAAGGGACGATCGCCATGCTCTGGTCCTCGACCGGCGTGAAGGCGACGGCCGTGACCGGAACGGGAACGGGAACGTATCTCGGGTCGAGCAAGCTCTCGGGATCCGGTTCGGCGCCTGCGTCCAACACCTGTGACCCGCTCACCGGCACCGGCACGCTCGTCGGCGCGGGGAGCAAGCTCGTCCTCAAGATCATCGCCCCGGCGACGTCCCAGGCCTGCGCCGCGGGCCAGTCGGCACCGACCTCGGTGAGCGTCAAGGGCATCGCCAAGGTCATCAGCGGGTCCGGCAAGTACAAGGGCGTCTTTGGAACGTTGAAGTTCACCGGGTCGTTCTCCATCAAGTCAACGACCGCTGGATCCAGCGAGAGTGACGCGTTCACCGCCGCGCTGAACGGCGTGTTGAGCATCAAGAAGTAGTGACCCGACCAATCGATAGAGGAGGAAGAAGTATGAAGCGAGTATTGACAACCCTGACCGCGGGGGCACTAGCCCTCAGTGGTGTAGCCATGCTGGGCGTCTCGGCGGCATCCGCGGACACGACAACCACCACAGCGGCACCGACCACGACCACCACGCTCGGTCCGCCGATCCAGGGGACCAACCCGCTGCCGGTCTACATGCAGGTTGACACGGTCGTGGGTGGCGGGGGAACCGGCATCCTTAAGGCGCCCATTGGCTGTGCGATGACCAACGAGTTCTACGTCGGTCAGACAGTGGTATTCCGAATGTCGGGTGTGAATGTGGCTACCGGTGGTACGCCACTCACCCCGAAGAACGTCAAGACGGCGAACGTTGTCGTCCCGGGAATCGCAACACCATTCGCAATGAACTACGGAAACCACGGGACCGTGGCGTTCTGGACGTATGGGTGGAACACGACGGGGTATCCCACGCTGGGCGTTGTGAACTTCCAGATCGTCGTTACTACCAAAGCGGTGCCAGCCGTGACCAAGCTGCACCGTGTCAAGGTCGGTACTAAGTGGGTGAATCGGCGGTATGTGGTGACCCCTGGGGTCGGCAGTAAGACATACACCTTTACCCAGACGGGTACGGCGACACCGTCGCAGCTCACCCTGAACGCCATTCCGGCGGCCTAGTTATTACGACTGCGGCGCCCTCAGACAAGTCTGAGGGCGCCGCGAGCCATACCACCGACACTCGCATCGCTGGCGCCGTAACGCTACTTCCTTGAAAGGGAACTCATGAACTTGACCCGTCACGCCGCTAGAAGGGCGATGGTGATGATCGCGGTGGGAGTACTCCTGCCTTTGACTGTCACCGCAACGAACAGTGGGGCCGCAGATACTACGTCGACGCTTGTGCCGACCAACCTTGTGGCTCCCGCGATTCCAAACGTGCCTGCACTGCCAGGTCCCGTCACCCCGGCTTTTACGTTGAGTCCCACGATGGGCAACTTGACGGTTTCGCCCAACCAGGGAGTGGAGGGCGCGCCACTGACGATCACCGGTAGTGGTCTACCTGCGTCAACCAGTGTTGCAATCGCGTGGTCGACGTCAAGCGTGACGTGGGTCTTGAGCCCGCAGCCTGACACGGTTAACTACCTTGGGCGGACCTCGACTAACTTCTTCGTGACTTTAGCCACGGTGACGACCAATGCGAGTGGCTCGTTTAGTTACTCCACGACAGCGCCGGTCGACTTCGGTGGGACACACGATATTTACGCGGTCGTGAACAACGTGGCCGTCGATCACGCAGGCTATGAGTTGCTGCGCACCTTGACCGTCACCCCACGGAGCGGTCCAGTGGGAACGCCAATCCATATCACGTACACCGGAATGGGCGCGACCCTCTATACCGGAGGTGCGGCGGTACTCTACGACAACCACTTCTCTGGTGAGATGACGGCCTTTTGGACACGAGGCACGGCGTCAGTCACAATTCGCGCCGCTGGCGCGGTGGGACCACACCTCATTCAGGTGGCCGATGCGTTGAGCTCGATGTACATGAACATCATCCAATCGCCAGTTCCCTACGCCAATGGCGGTGTCGCAACATTTACTGTGACCAAGGGCACCGCTTCGCTGGCGCCGTCGATCAGTTGGCCGTCGTCGGTCGCGCCAACGCTCAAGATGGTGACGACGCTCTCCGCCGCTGGACTCGATCCCAAGTCGAGCGCCGTTGCCACGGCGTCGCCAACCGATGGCCCAGTCGGCACCAAGGTGAATCTTTCGGTGACGGGCCTTACGGGGAGCGGGCCGTATCAACTGGCGTGGGCTTCGGTACAAGGTAGCCGAGTGAACTGCGCGTCATCGTCTTGTTGGGCCTACATCTCGGTGCCCCTCGGTACCGCGAGCGCGAGCGGGGGCTCAATCAATGCGACGGTCACGGTGCCGGACGGCCTCGGTGGCTGGCACGTCATGCAGGTGTTGAACGGATCGACCGTGGAGGCACAGACGCCGTTCTACGTGAAAGAGTCGATGGTCCCGTTCTACTCCCCAAGTGGCAAGTTGCTCAGTGAGGCGATTGCGACGGCGAATGACGCGCCGACGCCCGCGGCATTGGCGGTCGGACAGTCCGGCACCGGCACGTACACCTTCAAACAGGGCCAGGAGATCACCATCAGCTTGAAGGGTGTGGGCTGGACCCAACTCGACAACACCCTTGGCGTTGACTACGACAACGCGTATATCGGGTACGGCTGTGGCTTCAACTCCAACGGGTACACGGTCATCCACCTGCGCGCAACCGGCGGCCCGGGCGTGCACCTGATCGACCTCTACCCCCAGCTGTACACCCAGCAGCCCTCATTCGCGAATACTCCCTACGGCATGGCACCCGTCTTGACCTACGCCAGGGACTTCCCGGGGCTGGCCCTCGGCTATCAGGTGCCGTCAATGCACTTCGCGATCCGGATCGTTAAATAAGTCGCAAATTCCCAACTGCGAGTGCCAGTGCCTCGCCCCCCGTGCGCAGGGGGCGAGGCACTGACATGTCCGGGCGCGAAGCCCACCCGAACGCTAGACGAGGCACCGAGGTACATTCACGTCGTCTCGTTCGAGGGAGGGTGGGTGAACGCAACGGCCGTGTTCGCAACCGCTGCTGTCGTCGTGGCCTTGGTGGCCCTTGACCTTCTCGTCGCGGTGCAACGCCGGCGAGGACGGTCGATCGGCTGGCTCAACCGGTTTGTCGTCGTCGGTCACGTCGCGATCGGCGCCGTGATGGCGGTCAGCGTGGTGGGGCTCCTCGTCCTCGTGGTGCGCGCCATGGTCCACTCGCGCTAGTCACGGCGCCACAGCCGATCCCCGGCGAGTGCGAGCAGACCCGGT
>DAIEHI010000086.1 GCA_027355725.1 Acidimicrobiaceae bacterium | reverse complement strand
CTCGCTAGCCATCTCCCCGCGCGGCGAGTCGACTGGTGATTCCAAGTTGAGAGATCGAAGATCGAGCCATGCCAAATAGGTGGCGTCACCGGGCAGGTAACGAGCGTCTGGCAACTGTTCCGCCAGGAGTTGAATAAGCAGCTCTTGGCGCGCGCGCAGGTCCTCGATCAGGCGTTGGAGCCACTCGTCAGCTTCCGTGAGTGCCGCGCTCTGGGCGATCACTCCCAGTTGGCTCGGCCCAGGTACCACCCGCTGACCCAAAGCCTCTATCACGTCAGCACCATTGCGACCCGCGACCAGCACGGCCGCGGGTGCGCCCGCAAGATTGAATGCCTTCGACGCCGACAGGACCGAAACGGCGCGCTCGGCGCCCGCCAGGCGCAGCAACGGCGTGAAGTCGCCCCGCAGCACCAGTGGTGCGTGAATCTCGTCAGATATGACTCGCAGTCCGTATTGGTCAGCGAGCTCGAGCACGCGTGTCAGCTCGTCGGCTCGATGCAGCGTGCCGGTGGGGTTGTGCGGGTTACAGAGCAGGTAAACGGGGCGCACCGACTCAGCCCGTGCGCGCTCGAAGGCCGCCTCGAGTTCCTCGAATTCCAGTCGTCCGTCAGCACCGAGGGGCGCCTCGCGGACCACGCGACCGCTCTTCTCGGAGTACGAGTAAAACGGCGGATAGACGGGACAGTTGACGACGACGGTGTCGCCTAGTTCGCTGAGGACGGCGATCGCGGCCGCGACGCCGGTCATGACATTCGCGACCGGCATCGAATGCGACGAATCGATGCCGTGCCAGTCCCAGTGACGCGCGGCGAAGGCCGCGAACGCGGCGAGGTAACCGTCGGTCATCGGGTAGCCGAGGTCACCGATGCCAATCGCATCATGCAGGGCGCGTTCGATCGGCTCAGCGAGCGGGACGTCCATCTCGGCTACCCAAAGGGGCACGACGTCGGACGGATAGTGGCGCCACTTCTCACTCGTTCGTTGTCGCAGGTCTGCGAGGGTCAGGCTCGAGAGTGGGCGCGCATTGCTCATCGTGATCACTCTCGACCCTATCCAGTGCAGTTGACCTTGGGTGAACATACAAGCGTCGCCGTTTTCTATGTCAAGCGTTCGCAGGCGCCCGCCCTCGGGCCACGCATCCCTACGTGCTCGCTGATGAGTGTCGACGGTATCGGTGCGCAACACCGCGCTCAGGACCTCCGCCGCATAGGACTTTGGCGTCATGAGCGCGGGTCGAGACTGAAAGTTGGGCCGCGCGCATTAAAACTGCTGCTGTCTCGACGGTCAATAGTGCGACGCCGCTTCGCGGCGGACATTGGCTCACCCATCGGTCGCGACTAGCCTGATGAAAGCGACGAGAGGAGTTCGCAGGTGGCGCGAGCGCTGGCCGAGCGTCGCGTGGTCCTCAGCCGCTGGGTGGCGAACGCGAGCTATACCAAGAAGTGGTTAGTCCTGGGCGCTGTCATGGGGCTCATCGCCGGCGTCGGCGCGGTCGTCTTCTATACCGCGCTGCAATTGGCTACCCACTTCTTCCTGCTCACCTTGGGCGGATATCAACCCCCCACGCCCGTGAGCGAAGGAGCGTTAGATGGCTCGGCCAACTTCGTCCGGCCGTGGGCCATTCCAGTCGTTGCCGCCATGGGCGCACTGCTCGGCGCGCTGCTCGTTTTTGGCGTAGCCCCTGATGCCGAGGGTCATGGAACGGATGCGGCGATCGCGGCGGTGCACCACAACCCTCGCGGCATTCGTCTGCGCACCGTCTTCGTCAAGATCGTGGCGTCGGCGTTGACGATCGGTTCGGGCGGCTCGGGGGGACGTGAGGGCCCAACGGGTCAGATCAGCGCCGGCTTTGGATCCTGGCTCGCGCGTACGCTCGACCTGAGTCCCTCTGACGCGCGCATTGCCGTGGCGTCGGGGGTCGGCTCGGGCATCGGGGCAATTTTCGGTGCTCCGCTCGCCGGCTCAGTGCTGGCAACGGAGATCATGTACCGAGACGACTTCGAGGTCGAGGCACTGCTGCCGTCATTCATCGCCTCCGCCGTCGCCTACACCCTGTGGGGCGCCTTCGAGGGTTACGGTCCCCTCTTCGGTTACGTCGGCAACTACGCCCTTCGCAATCCCGACCAGCTCGGCTGGTTCGCACTACTCGGCGTGCTGGCGGGACTCGTGGGGCTGCTTTATGCCAGCTGGTTCTACCGAATCGCCGACTGGTTCAGCGCGAGCCGCATACCGCGCTGGCTCCGACCGGCCCTCGGTGGCGCGGTTGTCGGCCTCATGGGTCTCGTAGTGCCAGAAGTCCTCAGCACCGGCTACGGCTGGATCCAGCGCGCATTCGGACCGGGCCTGCTCACGATCCCGCTGTGGATCGTGTTGGCGTTGCCGCTCCTGCGCATCCTGGCAACCTCCCTGTCGATTGGTTCTGGCGGTTCGGGTGGAATCTTCGGACCCGGCATGGTCATCGGCGCCTTTCTGGGAGCTGCGACGTGGCGTCTCATTTATCCCTGGCACCACGCCATCGGCGCCTCCCCCGCACCATTCGTGATCGTGGGAATGATGGCCTGCTTCGGCAGCATCTCGCGCGCACCGCTCGCCGTGATGCTCATGGTTTCGGAGATGACCGGCTCGATCTCGCTCGTGGTGCCGGCAATGGTCGCGCTCGGCATCGCGACCCTGATCGTGCGTCGGCGTGACGCGACCATCTACCGTTCGCAGTTGCGCAGCCGTTCCGACTCGCCAGCACACCAGGTGTTGAGCGGTCTACCGCTGCTTCGGACCGTTCGTGCCGACGAAGCGGCCTCACCGCCACGATGCGTTGTGCAACTTGGTGAAGCAAGTTCGGTAGTTCTCGCGCGCATGGATCAGGTCGGCGTGGATGCGGCGCCCGTCGTCGACGATGACGGGCAATATATCGGAACCATCGACCGCGACCGGCTGCTTGACGTCAAGGACGCGCCGGTTGACGCCACCGTGACGGACACATCAGACTCACCGGTTCACTCGAGTCGCCAGCTTGACGTCGTTCTCGACACCATCAGTGCCTCGCGACACTCGTGGGCGGTCATCATCGATGACGACCGACGAGTGATCGGCATCGTCGGGGTGGCCGACCTCGTGCGCATCTACCGCGAGGCGTTGAGCACGCGACTTCGTGCGACGATTCCGGTCAGCAACGTGGCCGGACTGGCGGAAGTGGTGATCGAACCGGACTCGGTCCTCGTCGGGACGACCTTGGATGGCGGTGAGCTCCCCCACGGCTTGCTCGTCGTGACGATCCAGCGCGGCGGCGCGACGATTGAACCGCTTGGGCACACCGCCTTGGACGAAGGCGACCAGCTCACTGTTCTCGGGGGGCGCGAGGCGATCGAACGACTGCGGCACGTTGCAGCACCCGCCCAGCACTGATTCCCCACGCAGGCGTTTCCTCTCGTAGCGATGTGCCAGACTCGGAAGCGCCTCGCAGCTCGGCTAGCGACGGATTAGAAGTCGCCATTCAGATTGCCGTAGTTACGTGCAGCTGGTTCGCCATAAGGTACCGCCGAGATCCCGGAGAGGAGGACACCATGAGTTCACGGTCTGTCATCCATGACACGTTCACCATTGAGCGGACGTACCCTGTCTCGCCGGAACGGGTCTTCAGCGCGTTCGCGTCGGTCGAGGCAAAGAACGTCTGGGGCGACACGGGAAATCTGGAAGGTGTCGACGACGAGCTCGGCGCCACCGAATTCGACTTCCGCGCGGGCGGACGAGAGCGGTTCGCCGTGAAGATGGATGGCGTGACGTTTCGCTACGACGCTCTTTACTACGACATCGTTCCCAATGAGCGCATCGTCTATGCCTACGAAATGTACGCCAACGACGTCCGCATCTCGGTTTCAGTAACAACGATCCAATTCGTAGAGATGGATGGCGGCACCGCCTTCACCTATACGGAGCTAGGTGTTTACCTGGACGGGTTCGACGGTGCCGAAGCGCCACGATTCCGTCAGGAAGGCACGACCGAAATGATTGACAATCTGAAGAACTATTTGGCACCTAACTCGATTTTCGAATTGCACGATGCGGACTAAACGTGGCGAGGTCGTAGTGGAGTGGTGCTAAGTGCGCAGAGCCGCAGCACCAAACGATGAATCGGTGAATATTTCTTGTGTTCTAGTGTCAGTTCCGCGCTGCAATAAGTAGTCGGGCACGGCGGCGCACCATTTGTAAAGTCTTTGCCCAAGACGACATGGTGTCAAGAGATCACTTGCGCACCGCTACTCCAAAACCAAGGACACTGTGGCGCTCTTTGAGGCTATCGGGTCACAGGACCGAGAAGTAGCCACTGTTTGCATCTGACACCGCAGTGCTTGTGTTCTCCTATGCCTGAGACGAACCCGAGTTAAGGATCGACGCCACTGCACTCGGGAAGCGCGTCTCGAAATCAATGATCCGGACCTCGAGAGGGGTGATTCCTATTCGCGCGGTCTTCGCCCCGGCGCTGCGAAGTTGGTCGACCCAGACTCGACCCTGTTCTGGGCCGAAGTAGCGCTCGGCCGCGGCGGCGTACTCGGGAACGATGCCGTCAGTGGGCTCAATCGTTGCCGTGCCTCGGATCAGTAGGACGTGATGGGGCCACGTCGAACTGTCGATGGTGAGAGCAACTGGCGAACCACTTGATAAAGCTTTGAACTTTGGAGAATCTACCGGCGATGCCAGCACCACCTCGCTTCCCGTCCAGTGGAACCAAATCGGAATCACTCGAGGTGATCCGTCTGTCCACGTGTAGGCAAACCTCGCAGGTTCTGTCGAGGTGAGCATCTCTTGGGCAACGGGGTCGCTAAGCATTTCGTGAACTGTCATCATGACGACCTCCACTACATCGAGCCAATGGTACAGAGGCGTTGCGATATGCGCAATGAAAACATGCCAGTTGACTCGTTCAGTATTGGTGTCGTCGGGCCCCATCGCATTAGACGGAGGCCATCAGGAGAGACGTCGAGCGCACTGGTAACAATGGGTCAACCATTCGACTATTGGATCGCGATGCAACTGAAATTGCGGCTGCATGGATCGGGGGCGACAATTATTTTGATTTGATCCGGCCGGTCCAATCGAATCACCGCGAAACTTCAAGACTCAATGATACTGACTAACTGCGGCGTACGCGAAGGTGGTCTTCAAGTTGACAACTGCCCTCCCTGTATGACTTACGCCACACGCCAGCGCAGCGGACGCCATTTCCGTGATTCGACCGATTCATGGCGAAACAATGGCGAAGGAAATCTCCTGCCAGTGAGCCATTCACTCTTTGCACCTACTGTAAGCGGTTGCTAGACATGGATTGAAGCGGTGTCAGCCCCGGGCGTTGTTCTCGAAGCCGATGAGCCAGTGCAAGCCATACTTGTCAATTACCTGTCCGTCCGAATCTCCCCAGGGTCGAACCTGCAAGTCGTCAATGATTTGACCACCTTCCGAAAGCCTCGAGAACCACTCCGTTAGCACTGTTGGAGCTGCGGTACCCAACAACGAGAGCATCATTCCTTCGGCATGAACAGGTCGGGTATCGCCCGATACGTCGGCGCCGAAGAGAGACACCGGGCCGTTCGTCAGAAATCCGTGCGCAATAGCATCCGCCGCGCCATCGGTTCGGTGGAACTCCTTGAACGTGTGCAACTGAACGGAACAACCAAATACGTCGCCGTAGAAAGTTAGTGCTTCGCGAGCATTGCCCGGAAAGTGGATATACGGCGTCAGCGCTGTCATGACCTCGCATTGTAAGAGGGAGCAGTCTTCATGTCCAGTATGGACGACGCGCGCAACACTCACGACCTCTGATGTGCGGCGCCCGCTGGCACTTCGACCATATGTTATGTTGTCGCGAGAATTCCTGCGCGGAATTGATAAACACGTAACTGAAGATCGCAATTGTCGCAAACTGAGCAGCAGATGTGCCGCTAAGCACTTGCGATCAATCCACACCGCTGAATTGGCGTTTGCAACCCTGAGCGGTTCATAGCTCTCAAATGCTTATCCTCGAATGTATGGACACCACCGGGTTCGGCCCTATTTCAATCGATATGAAAATTACGTGAGAATG
Organism: Acidimicrobiaceae bacterium; assembly: GCA_027355725.1. Taxonomy (GTDB): domain Bacteria; phylum Actinomycetota; class Acidimicrobiia; order Acidimicrobiales; family RAAP-2; genus RAAP-2. Next base: position 2,390 of record DAIEHI010000086.1, on the reverse strand, counting down.
TTTGTAGCGCTCAAATCAATTGCCCGACCCCGACGACTATGGTCGGGGTCGGGCAATTGATGAACCAACTGTTTTACGGAAGTGGTTCGTTTTCGCTCTGCGAATAAACGCCAAGGGGCATACTTTCGATGAAAACCCAGTCTGTCCCGGGAACCGTATATGTTATGGTGCCGCTAGCCATACAGTCTGGACCGCAGCCCGGTACGCCGTAAGTTATTGTGCCTTCGAAGTTGCCATGTACAGGGCGCGCCAGCAGTGCACCAGTAACTGGGTCTTCGTAAGCGGTGAACGTACCGCGCTCGGTAAAGACTGTCTGGGACAATGTAAATGTGCCCACGTCGTATGCCCAGTAATCGCCATATACAGCGTAACCGTTGCCACCTGAGCCATATTGCTGCACCCACGCCCAGTCGGGACCGTTGAATGGTGCAGTTGCAGTGCTGTTTACAGGCATTCTACTGGTGCCTGGTGGGCTCGGCATTTGCGGGGAACTGGCTAGCGCTACACCGGACAAACCCACTATCAAAGTCCCGGACATCACCGCAACAAAAAAAACACGTATAACTCGGTTCACTTGTCCCCTCCTAGTTGCCCTTGCTAGCCTTGAACATAAGACCGAGAGAGTATCGTTGTCAACGAGGAGTGGCCGTGTTGTTGGGCCCAATCGTCTGATTTCGTACTGGTCAACATTTGTGGAGTGGCTCTGTTCCATCTCAACATCCTGGTGAACGCCGTACTAGCGTCCTTCCTAGGTGAGCCTTGCAAACCGGTTTCTTAAATGATTTTTCGGGTCTGCGACCGGCTCTTCTTGGCATCCTGACCTGCCCCAGGGTTCTTTTCCACCTTGCTTATCGAAATTAGGCAGTCTGGTGCGTCAGCGACAGCTCGAACTCGACGGGCGAGACGTAGTCGAGAGACGAGTGCCGATGTTGGCGATTGTAGACCACCTTGATGTAATCGAAGATGGCGTTGGTGAGTTCGAGGCGAGTTCTCCAGCGCTTGCGGTCGTAAGAATGTCAAGTGGCACGTGATTCGGCCAACGTGTGACTTTCGACCCTAGTGTCAACGCTCTTCGAAAACTGAGCCAAAACGCTCACCGAAAAGTGAGCCAGTCCGTTGTCCTCATTCTTCCACAGCTCCGAGTGTCACCGACGGGAGATTGGTGAGCCCAGAGTCGCGCAGCCGATAGCTGGAGCCCTTCAAGGTGATCACCTCGGCGTGGTGGACGATGCGGTCGATCATCGCGGCGGCCACGACTTGGTCGCCAAAGACCTCACCCCACCTCGCAAAGGGCAGGTTCGACGTCAGGATCAGGGAGACGTGCTCGTAGCGCGAGGAGACCAGTTGGAAGAAGAGGTTGGCTGCTTCCTGCTCGAAGGGGATGTAGCCGACCTCGTCGACGATGAGCAACGCGTAGCGGCGAAGGCGCGCGAGCTCGTCGCTTAGGCGTCCCTGAGTGTGGGCCTTTTGCAGTCGCATCACCCACTCGATCGCCGAGGCGAAGAGCACACGATGTCCCTGGGACGCGGCGCGGATCCCCAGACCGATCGCCAGGTGCGTCTTGCCGGTGCCCGGTGGACCGAGCAGCACGATGTTGGAGCCCTCAGCGAGGTAAGTGCCCGTCGCCAGGTGCGCCAGCAACTGACGCGACAACGAGGGCTGGTAGTCACAGTTGAACTCCTCCAGGGACTTGCGGGTGGGTAGGGACGCCGCTCGGATGCGCTGCTCGGTGCCGGACGCCTCGCGCGAGGAGACCTCGGCCGAGAGCACGGCCGCCAGGTAGTCCTCGTAAGACCAGTCGGCGTCACGGGCGTTCTCGGCCAGGCGTCTCGCGACGTCGCGAATGCGCGGCGCCTTCAGGGCCCGCGAGAGATAGTCGATCTGACCCTGGGTCTCCTTGGCGGTGCTCACAATGCCACCTGGAAGAACTCGTCGTAGTCGGCCAGGTCGCGGTGCCAGTCGTCGCTGCTCGCTGGCCGCGGCGCCTGAAAGAGCGCGCGCAGCTCTCGTGCGGCCACGACGTGACTCGGATCGGTGATCGTCTGGGCGCGGGCCCAGCTGCGCGGGTGCGCGCCCACGCACTTGCCCAGCGCGTGAAAGCGCACCGTCTCGAGGTCGTAGGAGACGTCGACGAAGCTGCCGATGGCACTCGGGTGCGCCGAGTAGTCATTCGAGGCCACGCGCAAGTAGTAGTCGCGGGCCAAGCGGATCCGTCCGAGCACCCCGAGCACCGGAGCAACCGGTGGCAACTGTCCGCGTACACCCTGATATGTCGCTCCGCGTACGGGCTGATATGTAGGTCGCCATTGTTCAATTGATGTCGTTGAAGTGCCATCCTCCTTGGAGTTAGGACCAACCAACACCAAGGAGGATGACCCTTCCATGTTGCT
>DAIEHI010000085.1 GCA_027355725.1 Acidimicrobiaceae bacterium | reverse complement strand
CGGGATGCTGGCCGGCTCGGGGGCCTTCGAAATGGTTCCCACGTTCACTCTTGAACCGCTCGACGGGGTCGGTGCCCAACTATGCCTGAGTGTGATTACCTGTTCTGGCCCCACCGTGATTACTTGATTTGGCCCCACTTGGCATCCAGCATCGGTGAGGTTCGCCGCTGACCCGGCGGGCTGGAAGTCTTGGGCCATGACCAAGAGGACCAAAGTGGAATTGTTCGAGCAGATTCGCAAAGCCCACGCCGGAAGTGAGAGCCCGTCAATTCGAGACCTCGCTCGCACCTACGGCGTGCACCGTCGAACGGTTCGCCAGGCCCTGAGCGACCCGGTGCCGCCGGCTCGCAAGGTCACCCCACGAACGTCGCCGTCCCTCGAACCCTGGAAGAAGACCATCCAGGACTGGATCGAGGCTGACCGAGACGTGCCGAAGAAGCAGCGTCACACGGCCCGACGGGTCTTCCAGCGCCTGGTCATCGAGCACGGCGCCGAGGTGAGCGAGTCGTCGGTTCGCCGCTACGTGGCGCTACTCAAGGCGAACCGTTCGCTGAGCGTGGACAAGGTCTGCGTGCCCCAGACCCACCCGCTCGCAGAGGAGGCCGAGGTCGATTTCGGACAGTTCCACTTCTACCTGAATGGCGTCATGGTCGAGGCGTGGATGTTCGTGATGCGCCTCTCAGCGAGTGGCAAGGCGTTCCACTTCGCCTCGTTCAACCAGGCTCAGGAGGTCTTCATCGAGGGTCACGTACGCGCGTTCGAGCACTTTGGTGGTGTAGTCAAGCGCGTGCGCTACGACAACCTAAAGACCGCGGTCGTGCGAGTGTTGAAGGGACGCAGCCGCGTGGAGACCGAGCGATTCGTGGCACTGCGCAGCCACTACTTATTCGACTCGTTCTTCTGTTTGCCCGGGGTCGGCGGCGCCCACGAGAAGGGCGGGGTCGAGGGCGAGATTGGACGGTTTCGTCGCCGTCACCTCGTGCCGGTGCCGAACGTCGCGAGCCTCGCCGAGTTGAACGAACTCATTGCGGCGGGCGACGTGCTCGACGACGCTCGCCACGTGGACGGACGCCAACTCAGCGTGGGCGAGCACTTCGCCCTCGAGGCCGCGCACCTGGCGGCGCTGCCCACCGAACGCTTCGCCAGTGAACTGTTGCTCAGCTGTCGGGTCGACACCAAGAGCCGGATCTGCGTGCGCCAGAATTTCTACTCGGTGCCCGTCATCTACGCCGGCCAGCGAATCACGGTGCGCCTCGGGGCCAACGTCGTCACCGCCTACGACGGGACCCGCGTGCTCGCGCGCCACGATCGAGCCCCGGGCAAAGGCCGCGAAGTGTTGGAGCTCGATCACTACCTCGAGACGCTCGTCATCAAGGCGGGCGCGTTGGCGGGCTCGAGTGCGCTGGCTCTGGCGAGAGCGAGTGGTCGCTTCAACTCCACCCACGAAGAATTCCTGTCTCGCGCGCGCCGCGCGAACGGGGACGCCGCGGGAACACGGGCCATGATCGAGGTGCTGTTGCTCGAGCGCACGATGAAACCCTCGGCGGTCGATGAGGGCATGGCGCGCTGTCTGCGCGTGGGAACGCTCGATCCGGCGCTCGTGGCGATCGAGGCGCGTCGTTCACTCGAAGAGGCCCGCGTCGTTCCCAAGAGCGACCCGGCACTGGCGCACTACGACCGGCCCGCGCCGAGCGTGGCGCACTACGACGAACTGCTGGGCGTTAGCTGATGGCGAACACCAACTCCGACGCCGCACTGGCCTCGATCGACGTGAGCGCGCGAAGCCTGCGCCTGCCCACGGTGCGCCAGGTCGCCAGTTCCTTGGCGAGCGACGCCGAGCGCCACCAGGCGACCTACCTCGACTACCTGGCGAGCGTGCTCTGCGCCGAGCTCGACGACCGCGAGGAGCGCCGTCACCAACGCCGGGTGAAGGGCGCCAACTTTCCGCGCATGAAGCTGCTCGGTGAGTTCGACCTGGCGGCTGCGCCACTCGTGAACGCGGCCACGATTGCGATGCTTCGCTCGGGTAGTTACCTCACGAACGGCGATCCCGTCGTGCTGCTCGGCGACTCGGGCACCGGAAAGAGTCACCTGCTCATCGGTCTCGGGGTCGCAGCCTGCGAACTCGGACACAGTGTGCGCTACGTCACCTGCGCGCAACTGGTCAATGAACTCGCCGAGGCGGCCGACGAGAAGCGCCTCTCCAAGCTCATTGCGCGCTACGGGCGCATCGACCTGCTGCTGCTCGATGAACTTGGATACGTGGCGCTCGACGCGCGCGGAGCCGAACTGCTCTTCCAGATTCTCACCGAGCGCGAGGAACGATCCTCGGTCGCCACGGCGTCGAATTTGCCGTTCTCCGAGTGGGGCAAGGTGATCAACGACGCCCGACTGGTGGCGGCCATAATCGATCGGTTGACCTTCAACGCTCACATCATCGAGACCGGCTCGGACAGCTACCGACTCAGGTCAACGAAGGCCAAGCGCACGGCGAAGCTCTGATTCAATGAAGTCGTTGGATCGTCGCGTTCGCCTCGGCGATGCTGAAACGCTCGGGGTCAAACGGACCGCCGAACCATTCGGTCATCGACTCGTGTTCCTCGTGACGAGGGTCGGCCATGATGGCCTTGAACTCCTCGAAGCCGGAGGTCCCACCACAGTCTTCGGGGGGACGCGCTCTGGCGCCGTCGATGCAGACCGCGCGCCGCAGCGTGACCTCCACGTTCTCGACCGACTCGACTTTGATGTCGTGCACCCAGGAGTCGCCGAAATCGTATTCATACGTGAATCGGTCGCCCTGAGCGAGCAGTCGGTGCAACTTGACGCCGTGTTCGTCGAGGTCCTCCTCGTCGTCCTCAAACCACTCGTCGTGAGGGACGCTATAGCGCGCGTCACCGATGTTGAAGGCGTGCAGGTGATAGTCCCACCAGCCAAAGACCGCCTGAATCACGTCGTGGAGTTTGTCAAGCGGCATCGTCGCGGGCACGAGGACACGGCGCCAGATCTCGGGATCAGTCTCGCGCAATGAGATCCGCAACTGGAAGATCGTCTTCGCGGTTGGAAGTTTGCGCTTTTCAATCACTCCATCAGATTAGAAGTCACCTCGCCGCCGAGGAGGAGTCAGTGCCGGTCGACGGTGATCCCAATGGTCAGCCGAACCTCTGCAGCACGACGTTGATCTCAGCGAGGTCGCACAATTCAGGATCGAAGTAGTCGCCGATCCATTCAGTCATGTCATCGAACTCCTCATGATCGGGATTGCTAAGCACATCAAGCAAGTGTGCATAGCCCCACGGACCGCCGCAGTCCTCGGGTGGGCAAGCTCGCTGACCGTCGAGGCACACCGCGAACTTGAGAGCCACCGTCGACCTCGACTGGTTCTCGATCACGATCTCGTGTTGCCAGCCGTCACCGAAGTCATAGGCGTAGTGGAAACGTCGAAGGTCCCCGAGCGCTTCCACGAGGGTGACCGACTTCTCATCGAGTTCCTCTTTGGGGTGATCTTCGTATTGCGCACCGAACACTTTGTTTCCGATGGAGAAGCTGTGCAGGTGCGAGTCGGTCCAACCCATGGCGACCTGGAAGACAGCGTGAAGATCGGACAGCCGCAAATCGCCGGGAACGAGAAGTCGGCGCCACACAGCGGGCAGCACATCATCCAGAGTGATCCTCAACTGGATTATGGGCTTTTCGACTGGAGTTTTCCGGGCGGACGACATCCCTAAACATTATGCGAGCCGAGATTCTCCATCGAGCTCGTTTGGTGGGGCCACATCAGATGATCACGCTGGGGCCAAATTGACTTGACATTCCCAGATGTGCAGGGCGAGCACTGTGTGTGCGAAGGCGTGCGCCACAAGGTGAAAGCGTGAAGCAATTTTGTTGGGCCAGTCACGGGAACCGTTATCGCCCGCACTCGCGCTCAAGAGCGCAAGAGACCTGAACCATCGAGCGTCAGCGAGGCCAATCTCGTTGGGAACTCGTGTGACAACTCACCGGCAATCAACGCGGACAGCCCCAAATGATCAACTTCGAGGG